>CAIWTR010000366.1 GCA_903915615.1 uncultured Armatimonadota bacterium | reverse complement strand
CGGGTGACATTGCAGCGTAACAAAATCTGCCTTGCCATGAAGGCTTGCAGTAACGCGGCGGACAAGCTCCAATCCGTAGCCTTGGCGCTGAATATCTCCGCGGACGCCAACCGCATACAGGCCAGCGTTCCGGTCGTTATCGATGAGCGACATGCAGGATGCGACCATTGTTGCGCCCCGATGTCCGCGGAGAGCCCACAGCGTCGTGCCGGGTGTCTCTTTGTGTAACCGGATGTCGCCAAGAACCGCATTCAGATTTCCGCCATGCCATGGATGCACTTCTAAATCAGCGAGGCGCCAGGTGTCCACGAGGCGGTCGTCGGCATCATTTAGAGCAGTAAAAATGTCCGTTTCGCTCAGAGGCAAAGCCATAAAGATGCCCGGAAAGGCATACGTAAACCCACCGGCCGCGAGGCGCTCCCGCGCACTTTGCTGCCCAGCACGGAGCCAGAAGTACGTGCCAACTGGATGTTTCAAAAGGGCATCACCTTCTGGAAAGCTGTCATCCGGGAGAAAGCACTGGTGATGCAGATCGCCATGGGCATCCGCCCGCGCGTCCTCAAAGGTGGCCATATTGCGTGCGGCGCGCTCAGCAAGGTCCCTGGTCATTTGTGGGATTATACCGATGGGTAAGAATGAAGATTATTCAGTTACATATCATTGACTGGAATCGCGATTAGCCGATTCCAAAAACCGATCGAAGTCGCTCATGAATTGCCTGTCCTGTATCAGGCGGTACTTTTCAAACTCACACTCTGCATATAACTTCGCCTGCTGATGTGTAACATTTCCGTGACCAATAAGAACTTCGCGCTCGTTGAACTCTAAAAATCCGTCTAGTCTGCTTGCCCAATCAGCCATGGACAATGGAACTTTCCGCTTTGCCTGTAGCTCAGCATAGTCGAGATACATCGAAACGATACGTGCTAGGTGATCAAGTTCATCATCGGTTAGGTAGTTCTTCGCGATCGAGACATCAGACTTGACGATCTTTCCACTTGGTGCAGCACTCCACGTTGACAGTCCCATGTTCACAGAGTTCGCATTGGCACGTTGGATTATCAACTCTGCAGCCGTGTGACGATGAACAGCCCAATGGAGTTTGTTTTGCACTAAAGCAAAAAATTGTCTCGTAACATTACTGTCCTCTGCATAGTCAAACGCAGTAATAAACAAGTCCGTTACCTTCTGGTAAAACTTGCGCTCCGATAGGCGAATTTCCCGAATCGTCGCGAGCTGACGTTCGAAATATTCATCAGTGAACATATGACCGCTCATCAGGCGATCTGTATCCATCACCCAGCCCTGAATCGTATAGTCCTTTAGTATCTGTGCAGCCCACTTACGAAACTGTATGGCACGCTCATTCTCAGCCTTAAAACCTACAGCGACTATTGCCTGAAGCGAATAATGACTCGTCAGATATGACTTCCCATCGGTCGCAGTTATTCGAAATTTTCGAATAACTGAAGCTTCGATCAATTCGCCGTTCGAGAAGAGTTTCCGAAGATGATAATTGACAGTATTGACGCCTATTCCATAAAGTTCAGCAATCAACTTTTGCGTCAGCCAAAGGTTCTCGTTCTCATATCGAATGTCGATAAGATTCGTCTCCCCACCCGTAGCAGCAACAAAAGTTAGAAATTCTACGGCTGAAGACTTTGGAGAAGGGTCTGTTGTTTTGCTGTCGGACTTACGCATTGCAACATCTCGTTTTTAGATCGAAGTAAACATCAGTCCATAGCTCACACCGTCTATGTCGGCACTTGCACTCAAATCGATTCACAACTGAATTCAACCCACGATTGCATCCTTGTGCCATACTCATTTACATTGACCGTAATGTTATTACCCGATGAACCGTAAAACCTCTGACATCTGTAAAACAGGTCTAATGCTTCTTGGCCACCTCTGGAACATCCCAAACACTGCCATCGCGTTGATTATGGCGATCGGCGGAACGCTCTCGGTCGACCGTGAAAACTGTGTCATCGTGGTACGCGGTTCGCTTACCGGAAAGATACTTGGACGATTTGGCTATGCGGGGATGTGTATTGGCGACATCATCTTTATCAGCCAGGAGCTCTCCCCTTCGACATACCGCCATGAGGTTGCGCACGCCCGGCAGGGAAGACTGACCGGCATTTTCTACCTCCCGCTCACATTGGTTTGCTATCTATATGGCTTTCTCCGCTACCCGATGGACATCCACCGCGCGCACGATGCCAGCCCGATGGAGCTTTGGGCCGACATTTGGAGCGGCAACGAGGACCGCAATCTCATCCTCACCGCGCGGAGGCGCGACACCCACCTCAGGTAAGATGGAGGCATGTCCACACGCCCAATTGCTGTTGTTACCGGCGCGTCGAGCGGTATCGGTGCCGCGACCGCCGAAGCCCTCGCCGCATCCGGTTATCACGTCTGGTGCACCGCTCGCCGCGCAGACCGCATCGAAGCCCTCGCCGAGAAAATCGGTGGGACGGCGTTTGTCTGTGATGTCGCGGATGTCGCATCCATTGATGCCCTCGCGGCCGCGCTCCCGGCTGAAGTCCACCTCCTCGTAAACAATGCCGGCGGGGCACAGGGGCTTGACACCGTCGAGGATGCAAAAGACAGCGACTGGATCACGATGTTTGAGACTAACGTCCTTGGCCTGATGCGGGTTACACGCGCCCTCCTGCCGAAAATGAAGGCTGCGCCGAAGAGCCATATCGTAAATGTGACATCTATCGCCGGCCGCGAAGCCTACCCTAAAGGCGCTGGCTACACAAGTGCGAAGCACGGCGCCCGTGTGATCACGCAGACGCTGCGCGCGGAGCTGAACGGCCTCCCTATCAGAGTTACGGATATCTCCCCAGGGCTGGTCGAGACCGAGTTTAGTATTGTTCGGTTTGCCGGCGACACCGAGCGGGCATCCAAGGTCTACGATGGCTATACGCCTCTGACCGCGGCTGACATCGCGGAAACAATCCGCTGGGCGGTGATGCTCCCGGCGCACGTCAATATCGATGAGATTGTGGTCAAGCCTCTCGCGCAGGCGAGTGCCACCCAGGTCGCGCGCGG
>CAIWTR010000365.1 GCA_903915615.1 uncultured Armatimonadota bacterium | reverse complement strand
GATGTGTCTTGTGACGACCGCCAAGGACATCCAGCACCTTCCCCAGCGCCTCGAAGCCGCACTCGCCGATACGCTTGCATTCATGGAAGTGCCACGTCACGCCATCGAGCAGGAAGTTGTCCACTACCGGGATGTTTGCTATACGACAACTCGGGCCGCGCCAGAGGGCAGGAGCGTCGTGAGCACCATCACGCAGTTTGTCGTCCCGATCGAGAACGCTGGTTTGACGAGCATGACCCCGCAGGCGTGGAACTATTACTTTCTTAGCTGGCTAACATCCTCCAATGGCTACCAGGACATCGGGGAACTGGTGCTTAAACGGCTGCTGGATGCCTACGGGGATGCGCCGTAGGGGGCTCTATGTCCGTTGATGGTCAGGCTATGCCTGATGAAACGGGACATGCAGCTGTAATTGAATTTTGTCAAAAACGCCGAAATGTAATTGAATTTTGGAGAGATTAAGCGTTTTTTAGGACTGCTGGCTTTTTGTAATTGATGACACTTGCTCCCGCCGAGTCGGCATCGCCAGGACGGGATGTCTGCAACACGACAATCCGCGCCGCTGTAGGGCAACGTTGTTTCATGTCTGGCTGCGATTGCGAATCGAGCATTATTCAGTAAATTGTTGTTATTCACTGTGCAGTGAATATGGTAAAAATAGTGAATATGGAAATACCAAACCCCATGAATGCATTTGCCTCTCTCCCCAATGTGCACATCGAAAACGCACAGCGTGAGGGACGCTTAATCGTGCGCGTTGGCGACCAGACGGTAACCGTTTCCGTCATTACACGCGCCTCCGGGTTTCCGCGCGATGTACGCGAGGCCGTATGGCAGGCCAGATCGACATTGGGGCTGGGTGAACTAATTCTTGTTGTAGCACCAGTGCTTACAGCCACCAGTCGCGAGTGGCTTCAGAGCGAGAACGTTGGCTACCTGGATGGCAACGGCAACCTATTTCTAGCCGCGGATGGCATTTACTTGCTCCGCGAATCATCGACAAAAGCCCATCACGCGTCCCGGTCTTCATCCTCTGAAACCAACATCTACAAAGGCCGCACGACACAAGTCCTCCATACATTGCTTCAATCTCCACAGCGTGCCTGGCATGTTACAGAGCTCGCTGCTGAAGCCCGTGTTGCGGCTGGAACGGCCATCAAGGTCTGTGAGCCCTTGGAGAACATGCTTTGGATGGAGCGCGAAGGGCGGGGTCCTCAGTCACTACGGCGGCTTATCGATCCCGGCGCGTTGTTGGATGCCTGGTCTCAGCAACATCAGATGGACTCCTACACCGTGCATCGATATTACAGATGGACCAGTGATCTGACTGAGCTTGCTACGATGCTTGGAGCTGCGATTGAGGCGCAGGGGGCACCTTGGGCGCTGACTCAGCTGCTTGGTGCTATGCAGCGCGCACCATTTGTCACGAACACTGAGCAAATCGCTTTTTTGGTTCCGGGTAGTCTGGACATCAAGGAGCTTGCACTGACCACCAACCTGAAGCCGGCGGATGAGGGCTACAACGTTGTGTTTTTGGTACCAAATACGGAAGGGCCGCTACTGTATCGGCATCAGGAAGCGAATATGTCGCTGGCCAGTGACATTCAGCTGTACCTCGATTTGATCAATATGCCGGGCCGGGGACGCGAACAAGCCGAGCATCTTCGCATGGAAAGAATAGGTTTCTAAAGCATGAAGCCTAAGCATGTGAGTTGGTATAACTTCCAGCACGTCAATTATTGTGAACAGACGCTTGTCACGCTACTGCATCGCTTGGGACCTTGGAAGGAGGCAGTTTTCCTCGTTGGGGGTCTTGCACCGCGTTACCTGTTTCCATCTTCGTCTCATGCCGGGACGACAGATGTGGATCTTGTCGTCGGACTCGATGTTCTGGCACAGACAGAAGCCTATCGCTCGCTTGAGACAAACCTTAAGTTGATGGGGTTTGAGCGTTCCATCGAGGAAGGACGACCGATTCATTGGCGGTGGCGTAAGCGAATTAGTGAATCTGTCACGGTAATTGTGGAGCTATTGTGCGACAGAAGTCAGGTCCAGTCGGGGCGTTCCATCCGCGTATCGGAGCGTGAGCAGCTATCAGCACTCAATATCCGGGGAGTGAACCTGGCGGTGGAAGACTTTATTGAGGTGGACCTACGCGCTGAGTTGTTGGATGGGGGCGGCGTTGCGATTGAGACTGTGCGGGTCGTCGGACTCGCGGCGTTTCTTGTACTAAAGGCACGCGCTTATGGAGATCGCGGCGAGCAAAAGGATGCCTATGATCTTATTTTTTGCTTGGAGCAGGAAGGCCCTGAGTCCGCGGCCGTGAGATTTCAGGCTTTGCGAGCGCGCAG
>CAIWTR010000364.1 GCA_903915615.1 uncultured Armatimonadota bacterium | reverse complement strand
TGCATCTACCCATGTCATCCCGATTTCCAGAACATTGGAGCTCAGCGGATTTGAGTAAACCGCATTGCGGAATTCCTCAAAGCGTGGGTCCTTTGCACGTGGATCAGTGTTGATCGGCTTTGCAAGATTGGCACCCTTGACAACACGGTCAAGAAAGCCACCTGGAAGTGTGTCGCGCATCAGGTCACCGAAGCGGGAGCCATTGATGTCAGCGAGTGTCTTCCAGCCAGTGTTTTCCTGGAAGCCAAGTGCCTTGTTGGCGGCATTGACGTCTTCAGATGAAATCCGGATTCTAGCTTGCGCTACGAACTTCGCGGATCGGACGATCAAGACGGATCCGACTACGCTTGTTACACCTACGAGGGTGATGACAAAGACCAGCCAGTTCCGGAAGAATCCATCCAGGACGCGATAGAGAATATGGTTACGTTGATACTGCATTTATCTGTCCTTAGCGGAGTAGGAAGCCACCGAACATAAACATCTGCATGGCATCCCGTAAACCGAAGCTTTTACGATTATCGGGATCCTTGACAGGAATAAAGAGGATGTCATTTGGACGAAGTGTGAGTTCAGCTGCACCAGGCTTGACAGGAGCTGCAGGTGCATTCTTGTCAGGCTTCTTGTTTGCAGCCTTTGGATCAGGAGTCTTTACGAGTCCCTGGAGGTCTACGTAAACCGTGTCCCAATCATTGGAACCATCCTTTGGACGAAGGATTGCTGCATTCTTGAGGTCGGCAAACTGGCCAGGGCCTCCTGCAAGCACCAACGCATCCACAACGGACAGCTGACCACTCTCAGGAAACTCAATCCGTCCAGGACGATTGACGCCGCCCCACGCGGTGAAGACTGTTTCGTACGTGTCCACCATGAGGACATCCCCAGGCTTTACGGTAGGCGATGCAGGATTGATAACTCCCTTGCCATCCCCGATGACCTTGACCGTGCCATCTGCAAGCACGCTTCGGAGATCCAGGGTGACCGTCTTGCCATCACGGGTCAAGCGGGCATTGCCAAGGGATGCCTTCGGATTGAAGCCACCAACCGACTGCACGATTTCAAGCATGCTGCCACTCTTGGGCACTTCAACCATGCCGGTCTTCTTACATTCACCGATCAACATCATCGAGAAGGAACGAATATCCACCTCACGGAAGAGGATGACATCATTTGGCTCGAGGAGTATATTCTGCTGCTCATCGCCGGTCATCAGCTTGATCATGTCAATCACGACCTTGCGTCCACCGGTACGTACCACTGTCGCGGTCACCCACTCAGGTCGGTTGACCGTGAGGCCACCACAGGTTGCAACGAGCTCAAGGAGGCGCATGCCATCCTGGAGAGGCTGCTTACCGGACTGGCGCACCGCTCCGAGAACGCTGACTTCCGGCTTGACACGTGTCGAAAGCTCGACCGTGACAATCGGGTTGAGCAGCTGCTTCTTCAAGCCTTCTGTCAACATCAGACGAACTTCTTCAATCGACTTTCCAGAAACCTGCAGCTCACCGAGGAAGGTGTAGGTAATCTTTCCATCGGGTGGAACGACAATGTTGCGGCTGAGCTCAGGCTTCTCAAAGACGAGAACCTGGATCGTATCGCCGGGGCCGATTTTGTACGCACTTTGGCTGCTGGATTGAGGCGCCGTCTGTGCTTGTACACCGGATGTCGGAATGCCAAGCGCGATGCCTATTCCAATTGCAGCGTACGCTGATGAGTGCAGTTTCATAATTTTCTCCAAAGACCCAAGGGGGGAAAAATCCCCCGCACATTTACTTATTGGCTGTCTTGACACCCTTTTGCAGGTTAGCGCTTGCATTTTCCAGTTCAGTAAACCAAGGGGAGTACTTTGACACCTCAATCGTTGGATGCTTTGCTTTGTAAAGCTCGGCAAGAACGACCTGCTTGGTCCGTCCCTGGATGGCTGCCTGTTGCAGCTTGAACTGGCGCTCAACATGCGGTCGGATCTGGGCAAGCGGTGGAACTCCAGCGGCGCCCTTTGACTCGAGACGAACGATTAACATCCCGGACTTGTCCTTACCCTTGGCAGGAATATTCATCTGGAACACGCCACCCGCAGGGGTTGAATTGACCTTTGCAATCAGCGCCTTGCGGAAATTCGGGTTGATCTTGTTCCAATCCACGGATGCCGTCAAACCGAGAACTGCGAGACGAGGAGTACGTGCGATGGTAGCCGCATCGATCTTTGGAGACTTCTGCTGCATCAAGCGGGATGCCGTTGTCGCATCCACTTGGTTCTGCGCAAGCACAATCGTGGTCTTTGCCTGATCAGGCAACACAAAGACCTTTTGGTTCTTCCGGAAGAACTCAAGGAGAGCGGTCTCGGTGACCGGCACGCCATTTGTGATCACATTTTCAAGGGCGATGTCCGTTTCGACATCCTCTTCGATGATGTACTTCTGGGTTGGATCGTTCATTGCCGCTGCGATGCCATTGACATTCGCACGCTTCATGAGCTCGATACGACCATCGACATCCGCCTTTGTAGGAGCAACACCCTTGGCTTTGGCCTCGGTCATGACGATGGACCGAAGGACCATTTTCGTCAGAACCTGCTTACCGGAAACGACTTCAAGACGATCACGGAAGTCTTTGATGCTGACCGCATCCGAGCCCATCGAAACAACCGGCTTGGCACTCGAATAGCGCTGGAACATGAGCGCATTTCCTGCGAGTGAACCAGCCGCGACGATTCCAAGTCCAATCCCTACAAATTTGTTCATACTTTTTCTCCTGCTGCAAAATGCTTGCAATTAGCTTGCCAAGATGTACTAGCGACACCAAATTTGGCTATCTCCGATGATATTTGACGCACCCAAAGCGCTAGGCTTGCATGGTTCAAAATCCACGCCCGCGCATTTGCGCCGAGCGATTCACGTAAGGCTGTATCCCGGGTCAGACGCTCCAATGCCCGGCACCAGCCATCAACATCCCCAGGGTCGACGTACAGCCCTGTTACTCCATCCTCGATGACATCCGTCTGCCCGGTTGTCCGCGTTGCGATGACCGCGCAACCCATTGCCATCGCTTCCAGAATGCTGGTTATCCCAGCCTGAAAATCGGTCTCATAGAGCGGGCATGCCACCACTGCACTCGAGCCGTACAGCTCGCGCAGCTCGCCATACTCGTAGCGCCGCGCTGCAACATTTGCGGGAAGCTCCGTCCGCTCCGTCTCATTCGTGTGCTTTGACCACGGGCTGGCTGCCGCAAGCCGAAAATCAAGCGTATTAAGGCGCTGTGCAGCCCCGATGAGTGTCGGGTAATCACGCCATTCAAGTCCCGCAGCGCTGATCTGATTTGCTACCACTTTGCGGCTGTTATCAGGGCGATAGAAATCCGTGTCCGCATGAAAGTGGATGTGTGTGAGCTTTTCCGCCGGGATTCCAAGGACATCGATTCCATGCTTTCGCTGGATATCCGCATAGACGAAGAGCCTGTCCATTTCCTTGTGGACTTTCAGGGTCTTGAAGAAGAGCTTTTTCTTGCCTGTGCTGAGCCGATGGCAGATCACAACATGCCCGGGGCGCTTCGCCGTGGACATCCGGAACATCAGCGACAACGGCATACTAATGCTCTCGCTGTTCGAGAAGATGCAATCGACACCACGTGAATGGTGGTAGAAGCCAAGCGCAGCGAGACCGGCATCCCGACCCAGAAGCTTTGTTACTAGCTTTACCCGTGGGTCCCGGCAGGCATCTAGGGTCGCAAAGTCGACAAATGTAACATCGGCGTCGTTGTTGGTAACCAACGACCGCTCAAGGGCATCGTAGTCCATGTCAGGATGCGCATCACATCGGACAGCATCCGCAATCCCCGCCTTTCGGTAGGATGGCACAAGCATCGTCACCTTCATGCTGCGAGCTTCCTTTCGGCGCACTGCGTAATCACATCCACGAGGCGGCCATAGTTCGTACGGGCATCAAATCTGTCAACGGCGTGCTGTCGTGCAGCTGCACCCCAGGCTCTCCGGAGCGCTGCATCTGCAATGACATCCCCGAGGGCAGCTGTCCATGCCGCGGCATCATCGGTGGGAAGAATCATCCCGGACTCAAGATGCCGAACGGCTTCTGGGAGCGCGGCAACATTTGTCGTGAGCACCGGCAGGCCTGCGGCGAGCGCTTCGAGGACAGCAAGCGGGAGGCAGTCTCCATTACTTGGAAACACAAATGCGCCGGCAATCCGGTAGAGATCGATAAGAGCATCCGAGTTCGGCGTCAGGCCGTAGTGGAGCTGG
>CAIWTR010000363.1 GCA_903915615.1 uncultured Armatimonadota bacterium | reverse complement strand
GTAATTTAACGGTTTTAGACTGGTCTTAGACCGTTGATAATGGCCAGTGCGACGCTTCCTGTTTCACGTGTGCATCACGTCATTCAAGTTGAGTTCGCAATAACAACTTGATAGGACTTTTACTCTCAATGAAATCAGGTGCTTTTACACAAGGGCTACGACATTTGTTCGTCGCCAGTATTGGAATCGTCGCACTCGTTGGATCCGGCGCTAAGGCGGACCAGTTTCAGTTCATTATGGATAGTGGGAACTCCAAGATTACGGGCTCGATTGGAGCTACATCATTTACGAATGCGACATGGTCACTGTCGGGCATCCTCGACACAGCTACGAGTGCGGCAACCGGACCGGGAGGGACTGCTTATTTCGTAGCACCGAAACTCAGCATTTATTCAGGTAACAGTACCCATACCTATGATTATGGTGCTGAAATGTTCGGACAAATTCCTCTGATATCATATGCTGCCGCTCAAGATGGTGACTCGTTTTATGTTGTAAACAGTCTCGCAGCCGTCCCTGTTCCAGTTGGCGCCTGGTTTGCTATGGACGCTAGTGGAATAGCATCGTTTACGACACCTGGGACGTACAACGACGTCGAAATGGGACTTGTTGATGGCGCAATCAGCGGTGACATTTATACACGTCAAGGCATCATCAGTTTGACCGGTAAGAATTCTGGTTTGGGTACCTTTACTATTTCCGAACTCGGCCCTTCTGGTTCATCCGCCGTGCCTGAGCCAGCCGAATGGGCTGGTCTCGCGATGCTGGGAAGTGGCCTCGGTGGTCTCGTTGTCCGTGCACGCCGCCGCAAGGTAACAGCGTAATCAACGCGATTGGTGCCATCCGGGCTTCCGGGTGGCACCACGCAAAACCCCGGCCTGTGCTTTAATGCACGCATGCTGCATTCCGCACAATCCCCTGCGCCACAGGTATCCCGCTGCGAGCCGCCAAGTTGGTGGCTGGACACAAAACACCGCGACATCATGCTGCTCCTCACGGGCATCAACCTCGACCGCTGCCACGTAACTCCGGCAAATCCAGGCATTAAGATCCGCGCGGTGCGGCAGGGGCGAACGCCGACGCACTGTTTTGTTGACATCACGTTTGCGAAAAACGCCGCGCCGGGCAGCTATGCGTTTTCCATAACTAACAAGGCTGGCAAGGCCACGCGGTTCACCTTTGAGCTGGTCCCGCAGGCCGCCAAGCGCATCGCACCCCTCGGCACGGATGACAACCTCTACCTCATCATGCCGGATCGGTTTGCGGATGGCGATGCCAAGAACAACATCCCGAAAGGCATGGATGCCCTCTATGACCCAAAGCGTCCGCGGCACTTTCATGGCGGTGACTTTGCGGGGATACAGAACCGGCTTCCGTATCTAAAGGACCTCGGGATCTCCGCCATTTGGATGACACCCATCTACCAAAATGCATCCTTTATCGACCCTGCGCGTAAGTACGCGGGCGAGCCGGTGATCGATTATCACCTCTATGGTGCGATGGATTTTTACGCCATCGATCCGCATTTGGGGACGCCGGATGACCTTCGCAACCTCATCGCCGCCGCGCACAAAAGTGGCATTAAGGTGATGCAGGATCAGGTCGCAAATCACGGCGGGACGTATCACCCGTGGGTGGACAATGCCCCGACGAAGACATGGCTGAACCCAAAGCGGGATAACACCTGGCTGCTGATGGATGTGATGTCGCCGGCGGCCAGCCGCAACATGGTGGATGGCGTGACGCGCGGGTGGTTTGGCGGATTTCTGCCGGATATGAATCAGGATGACCCTGACTGCGCGCGGTATTTGATACAGAATGCGCTTTGGTGGGTCGGGATGTTTGGTTTTGACAGCATCCGCCAGGACACGATTTCCTATGTGCCGCGCACATTTTGGCGTAAGTGGTCTGCTGCGCTCAAGGCGGAGTTTCCGGGGATCACGCTCCTTGGTGAAGTGTTAAATGGAAATGCGGCATTTGTGTCCACATTTCAAAAGGGCAATCACGGGCCGGGCAAAGTGGATGCGGGCTTTGACACGCTGTTTGACTTCCCGGCGTACTTTGCGGTGCTAAATAGCATCCGGGATAACGACTGGCGCGGCTTTGCGGACACATTGGCGCATGACCTGTTGTATGAGGATGCCAATATTTTGGTCAGCTTTGCGGGGCTGCATGATACGCCGCGCCTTGCGGGTCGCCCGGAATATGGCATCGACCGTGTCCTGATCGCGTTGACGATTGCGCTCACGCTGCGCGGGATTCCGATGGTGTATTACGGGGATGAGCTTGGGCTTCCGGGCCGGGATGACCCTGACAACCGTCGGCATTTCCCGGGTGGATTTCCGGGGGATGTCCGCAGCGCGTTTTCGGCATCCGGACGGACACCGGAGGAGGCGCGTATCCACGGACATGTCCGTCAGCTGCTGACGTTGCGGAAGCGTGAGAAGTCGCTACGGACGGGTAAGGTTACGATTCTTACGGCGGATCACACGGGTTTGGTTTTTGTGCGTGAGGCAAAGGGCGCAAAACCGGTGCTGGTGGCGATTCGTGGGCGTATTCCGGCCCGGATGCCTGCGATTGAGGTGATTGGTGCGCCGAAGGTGCGTGGGTGGAAGCCAGTCTTTGATGGCACATTTAGCGAGCTTGGCCCAAAGGGCTTGACGTTGGCATTTGGGCATTTGCCAGTGGCGGTGTATGTGGGTGAGTAGGACGTTTTAGAGGTTTGGGTGTAAGGGCTCGGCAACGCCGTTGGTTTCTGCTCGCGGGATGGATGTTCCCCACGTAAGACGCTGAGTTCGTACAACCTGATTGCGCTTGGATGAGGATGTTCGTATACACGAGGACATCAAGAAAAGAAATCTCTGTGTAGGGGCGGGCTGCCACGCCCGCCCGGCGTTACAGGATTCTACGTTGTTTACGGATTTGTGACTTACTTCCTGAAAGTCTGATAGTAACCTACAGGGGTGAAGCG
>CAIWTR010000362.1 GCA_903915615.1 uncultured Armatimonadota bacterium | reverse complement strand
TATACGAGTACGGTCATCGGCCCGGATGGAAAAGGCTACGCGATCAATAACGCGACTGTCTACGTCCTTGGCAGTAACTAAGCGGGTTGCCTTTGCGTTGTTGATTGTCCCGGTGCTTGCTGCATCGGGGCAGCCCCCCGCCGTAACCCGCCCCAACATCCACACCGCCGCACAATCGGCTATCACGCAGCTACGCCCGGATGGCACAGCGTGCATCTCATGTCATAGCCCACTCGGGACCGAGCTGTTTTCATCCGGCTATTCAATCAGCGACTTCGCTCGCCGCGCCGCAAGGCATATGCGCGCATCGGATGCCGATTCCGTCGCCGAAACTCTGAGGAATGTCTCAGCCCCCGATGCACCTAAATCTTGGCTTTTCCCAGTTCATGTTTCTTCAACGAGCACGACAGGCAGTCCTAAAGATGCTGCATTTGGGAGCCGCTTGCGAACCGGAACGCCACTCCTAAGCTCCGGTGTGATTACATCCCATGCCGCTGCCTTGGATGCTGCGAAACAGCTGCTGATGCTGACCCCATCCAGCCTACAACCGGGAATTACGATTGATCCATTGTCACGCGAACCACGGAGGTCGGACAAAGGGCTGCTGATCGGTGACTGGATCCCGGATGTTCCTCTCAGCCCAGAGCGAACATCCATCTACGCATCCAAAGCAACTGAAATTACCGAAAATGCCAGCAGTGATGATCCGAAACGGCAGCTTTTCGCGCTCCAAACGGTTTATGCGATCACAGACCGTCCACAGACCCCGCTTTCAACGCTCTCGTTCTACAAACGTGCCGCGCTCCTACAGTTCGGAAAGCCTTGGAAGGGGTTTGTTCCGACATCTACGACACCTGAAAACCCGGTCTGGGCAGTCGGAAATCAGCTGCGCATCATGCACGGCAGGCGCACAGATGAGCTGGGCATCTCACCGGATGAGTGCCTAGCGACAGGCCTGCGGAGCCGAGATTATGTCCAGACCGCCGGGAGCGCTGCGAGCTGGTTTTGGGTGTGTTTTGCCACGGATCCGACGCTTGAATCGATGTCTCTCGACATCAAGGCACGCAATGGCCAGTATTTTCTCGAAGCGTTAGCGGACACGGGGGAGGCTCCATGGACATCGGCATACGCCGCCAGTTATCTGGTAATCTCACGGGCCGGCGTTCATCCGCAAATGGCCTTGCAACCTGACTTCACGGCATTTGTAAACAACGACCAGATCATCAAAAATGCGCCCCGTGAAAAACATCAACGGCTGCTTTACCAAACGTGGCTGCGAAATGTGCTGCGGATGGTTGCGTACCTGATGTTGGATGACATCCAAGCTGGGAGGCCTGTATTCAACGCAGTTGGGGCAAGTCAGCAGCTGTCTGATTTTTCGCGTTCGGTGAATGCACTTGTGCCAGCAGCGAAACACACCGATGATGCCCGCCTCGTAAAGCGTGCGCTGGACTGCCTCACACCGTTCCGCGAGCAACAGCTGCATCCCAAGAGGTGATTTGTGAAGCGCTGTGGTTTGCCAGATAGAATAGCCGGTAGTTGTTGCAGTGCCGCAGCGGACATTTATTCAAAGGTGATTGATGCATGAACAGTTTTTCCCGTGGAGTCTTATTCGCACTTTGCAGCCTGGTCAT
>CAIWTR010000361.1 GCA_903915615.1 uncultured Armatimonadota bacterium | reverse complement strand
TTAATTCGCTGTTCCAATGGTTCATGTGCCTTAAGACGGAGCAGCATCGGGTGCGCGATATAGGCCCGGCCACCTGCCGCGTGAATGATAGCGATGCCTTCCGCGGGCGTCAGGCAATCAACCGGCATAAACGCTTTGGCATCATCTCCAAGATAGGCCCGAAATGCATGATGCATATCGTTGCAATGACCATTTGCAATCAACCACTGTGCAAAGTGCGGCCTGCCGACAACACCATCATCTGATGCGTATTTACGTACATCGTTGATATCGCAGGGAATCCCAAGCTGCGTCAACCTTCCGGCAATCAATTCGTTGCGTTCGTTGCGCGCACTCTGAACGCGCTCAAGTGTCCCGCAGAGCGTGACATTGCCCGGGTCGATACCAAGCCCGAGCATGTGGCACTTACCCGGAGCTCCCGAACACGAAAGCTCAATCCCGCAGATCAACTTCGGCATGGATTCTGACAAAACTCGACATCCTTCACGCACCCCAGCGGTGGTGTCATGGTCGGTGATCGCGAGGTGCGTCAAACCCATTGAACCTGCCTTTAGAAGGAGTTCCTGTGGGGTGTCCGAACCATCGGATGCCGTTGTATGCGAATGGAAATCAATGCAAGTCACACCTTTGTATTATGCACACCATGGCCCATATGGGTACAGCAATTGCAAACACGTCGCTTGTAATGGATACCGCAACCCTTCCCACTGAAATCACTGAGCAGATTCCTGAAGCTATACCAAGTGTCGCTGAACGCCTAAGAGAGCTGCTGGCTTCCGGGATGTCGCCGGTCCACCTCTGTGGAAATACGGGTGTTGGTAAGTCGACCGCGGTCATCGAGGCGCTTGCCAGCTACAAGGAAGTCGTTCGGTTGGTCCTGGATGGTGTTGTAACTGCGGAAGGTGTTCTGGCACGGCTTGCCCTTGCGACAGGCACCGCTACCCTGAATGAACACGATGTTCTCAAGCGCCTCGAGAATCGCTCCTGCGTGGTTGTCTTCGACCAAATGGACGATCTCATCGCCGCCGGACGCACGGATGTTCTCAACCTGATCAAGTCCATCTGTGCTGTCCCTGGCGTCCGCGTCATTCTTGTCGCTGCATTACGGATTCCGTTTGATGTCGCTGCGCAGGTTGAGGTCGCTGGTATTGATATCGAAGCTGCACAGGAAGTGATCGGCACTCATGTGGCATCCATCGCGGTCGAGAGCCTATATGGCATCCCGCGCATCTTGAAAATGGCTGGTCCGCTGGCCAAAATCGATGCCAATAGCTTGTTTCACAGCATCCGCCGCGATATCGCAGCGATGCCAGCGAATCACGACAACGCGATGAAGGTTTCTCGTGCTGTGGCCACACAGGTGCTCCGCCGCCTTTCCTATGAATACAAGGACGCCCTGATTCTGCACGGTGTCTTGTCCGCATCGGCCTGCGGTGTTCCCGCTAACATCATGGAAGCGGCGTTGACACCCGATCTACGTACAAAGGTCCTCCAGCCTCTCCTCAACTCAGGCATCGTTGAAGCCCAAAACGGACGCTACATCGCCATTGGCCAAAGCACCGAAGAAAAGCGGACGGTGCGCTCATCCGACATGTTTGAACGTCTGATGAAGGCATCGGCAGCTGCATGTGAACGGATACTGGACCACCTGGCGGGGGGAAACCACGGAGCGGATGCGATTCAGTGGCTGGATGGAGCCGGGTGGTATCTCGCCATCGCTGTCCTCTCGGATGGAAGTGCGGCAGGTCGCCAGCTGCGCCAGGCGGTTCCTCGCTTACTTGCTCACTGCGGTTGTCCCAAAGAAGCGGATGCGCTTGCGGTACGCCTCCAGTCAAGCGGTCAATATATCTCCGATGAAGATGTCGCATGGCAGACACTGCATCTGGTGGAAACGGGTCTGCGACGGTCGGCAAATCGCCCATTTGATTCCTTACATCCGATATTTGGCAATGTCGCCTTCTCCAATTTGCTGCGTGCAACAACGGGGATGGTGCTTGCTGAGGCCTATCTGCAGCAGGGCAAGCCTGAAGCGGCTCGTGTGCTAGCTGGCCAAGTCCTTGAGATTGGTCACTTCGATGCGCGTACATCGGCAAAGTGCTATTGGTTACAAGCCCGCGCCATTCGTGCCCGGGATGGAGCGGCGTGTTCGGTTGATCCATTCATCAAAGCCCGCACTGTGGCGTTGAACGCAAATGACCTCCCGATTGTCAGCGCCTGTGCTGTTTCTATTTCCCGTATTCATGCTGCAAATGGCAACGCACGGGATGCGGCAGAAGTGCTCATCGACTCATATGACTTGTTACGTTTAACTGATGATGACAAAACAAAGGCAATCCTCCTTAGGAGAGTTGCACGGGTCATGGAAGACACAGGGGAGCTGGAGCTGGCTGGCATCGTTGCATTCCAAGCCTATAACCATGCCATCAGCGCCGGGTCGGTTGAGCTCGCTGCATCCCTCTGTCAAATGATGATTGTGTACGGAGTTGAGTGTGCGGCTGTCCCGTTTGCACTTGCTGCATCGTTTTTGTCACAGCAGCTTCGGATGGCGGCTGGGAGTACATCCAGTGTGATGTCGACCCGGATTGCATCAATGATGCAGGTTTTGAACGAATCCCACATCGATCTTGGGATGCCGCAGAGCACGGGCGAAGCGACAGACACGATCAGTTCACAGGTGGACCTGTGGCGAACGCAGTTGCGTCTCGAGCGTGGTGGATACATAGCGGCTTAGCATTCCCACCTTTTGGTTTTGGGGACAGTGCGCATCCAGGCCGCTCCACGGTCTACAATAGTGCGTGAATACTCCAGCTCTCCGGCGTAAGCCGGTTATCTCCGACCTCTTACGCTTCAAGACCGCTGCAGATCCCCGAGTTGCTCCGGGTGGCGCAAGGGTCGCGTTTACCATTAAGGCAATCGATGTCGCGGCCGACAAGTACACCCAGCAAATCCACGTCTGGGGCCCGGCGACGGGTGGTGTTAACGCCGTTCGCCAGTGGACGCATGCTGCAGCAGGTGCATCCGGGCAATCTTGGTCTCCTTGTGGCGAATGGCTTTACTTTGTGTCATCCCGTAAAGATGACCGCTCTGCGATTCATCGCATTAATGTCCATGGCGGTGAGGCGGAGCTGGTCCTGCTCGCTGATGCCGGAGCGCTTGGCGAGTGGGTTCTTTCTCCCTGTGGTGGGAAGCTTGTGTATACGGTCATCCACAAGGATGTCGCAGCGGAGCGCAAGGCTGTTGCTGGCAAGTCTGATGTAAAGCCGCTTCCAAGGGTCATTACAAAGCTCCACTACCGCTCGGAGGGCAGTGGGTTTATCAGTGCCCGTAACCCAGATGTTTTCCTCTTTGACATCGAAACCAAGGAGAGCACACCGCTGCAGCATGGCTTTGACCGAACACCTTCGGACTTTGTCTGGTCTCCATGCGGTGGCAAAGTCGCTTTTAGTATCAATCTTTCACCAGATGAGCAGCGCTTGTGGGCCGATCAGGGCCTCTATGCCTTCGATATCTCGGAGGGGACGACGGTACGCCTGACCGAGCAAGAGGGTCCAAAGGGAAGCCTTTCCTGGAGCCCGTGCGGCGGATTCATCGCGTGGGTTGGGCATGGAGATCGCAATGAAACCTGGGGTGTGACCAATGAGCACCTCTGGGTGACAAATGTTGCATCCGGGGAGAGCATCGACTGGATGTCGACCATGGACATCACGGTTGGTGATACGACGCTGGTCGATGTTTCCGGGCGTGGGCAAACGGGTCCAAAGTGGTCGCGTTGTGGTCAAAAAGTCCGTGTGGTTGTGAGCGATAAGGGCGTTGTTTCCCGCTTGACGCTGACTGGGCCCAATACCGTTCTTGAGAGCCGTCCAAATGTGGCTGCTTTCGATGTCGCAGGGCCAGACCATACATTTTTAGAGGTGGGTTGGGATAATGCTGGCGTGATCCGGTTCCCGGATGACAGTGTTTACGACCCCAATGCCGAGCTGCTTTCTGAACTCGCGCTTGTCGAGCCGGTTGAGATTTTCAGCAAGACGCCAAGCGGCCACGATGCGCCATCGTTTGTCCTGCGTCCAGCTGCGGATGGCCCTGCTCCAACATTGGTTTACATCCATGGCGGTCCGCACACGATGTACGGTGCGCAGAACATTTTCTTTGAGTATCAGGTCCTCGCGGCGGCTGGCTATTGTGTGATCTATCCTAATCCGCGCGGCAGCAAGGGCTACGGCGAAGCGTGGACGATGGCTCTAAAGGGTAACTGGGGCGTTCCGGCGATGGAAGATGTGATGGCGGGTGTGGATGATGCCATCGCGCGCGGCTGGTCCGATGCAGAGCGTCTCGGGGTGGTTGGCGGCAGCTACGGTGGCTATTTGTCTGGCTGGATTATCGGGCAGACGGATCGCTTCAAGGCTGCGGTTCCAGAGCGTGGCGTGTATGACCTTGTCAGCATGGCTGGAACGACAGACTTCCCGTGGCGCGATACCGACTACTTCCCAGCCGATACCTGTGGGGACACGGCTGCGTACCGTGAGCAGAGCCCGCTGACGTATGCAGACCGCGTGGTGACACCGACGATGATTATTCATTCGGAAGGTGATCTTCGCTGTCCGGTTTCCCAGGCGGATCAGTACTTCCGTGCGATCAAGTGGGCGGACCGGGCTGAAGTGATTTTCGTGCGTTACGGGACGGAGTCTACGCATGAGCTTTCGCGTGGCGGTGTGCCAAGCCTGCGCGTCGACCGCCAGGTTCGCATTCACAGCTGGTTCTCGAAGTATCTTCTGCAGAAGTGATGTCCTTTCGGGCACTGATTCTTAGTTGATGTTCGTAGTGTGGTGTGATCTTGGCGTTCTAGGTTTGTTTGTAGTGAGAGGATGAACTTGATATGGACAGATTGATTCGTGGAATTGAGAGCAGTGTTGTAGAGCTTGAAAAAGAGCTCCTGAAGCTGGGTGAGCATGCGGCGTGGAGCCCCCTTGACAAGGGGCGTACGGCGGTTGACCAGGTCGCTGAGTGTGCACTGATCACCGACTGGGTTGGTCAGACACTTGAGAACTGTACGCTGGCTCCGATGGACTGGGAAGCCTATGGCACGACAAAGGCATCGCTCGATACCGTAGAAAAGGCACTTGCTGCGTTGAAGCCTGCAACCGAGCGCTGCTTGGCCGCGATGCGTCAGCTTCCTGCGGAGAAGGCCGACGATGTTGTCGAGCTGCCATGGGGTGAGAAGTACACCCTTGGGGACCTCGCGAACATCGTGTGGTGGAACAACACCTACCACAATGGCCAGATCTGCTACATCCAGACGCTGCTGGGAATCTAGCAAATGCGGCTCGCTGAAGTACTCGCCCACCTCGAGGCTGCCGGATCCGAGCAGACTCGTAAGACATATGCCCGGCATGGCATTACGGGTGAGTGCTTTGGCGTCAGCTACGCTGTCCTTGGTCAGCTGCGGAAGAAGATCAAGGTGGATGATGCGCTTTCGGTCGAGCTGTGGGCATCGGGGATTCATGATGCCCGCGTACTCGCATGTATGGTCACCGACACGGCAGCGCTGACGCGTGTGCGTATCGATTCGATGGTGGATGTCATCGACAACTATGCGCTTGCGGGTGAGCTCGGAGACTTGATTGCGCGGAGTCCGTTGTTGATGGAAGTCCACGATGCGTGGCGATGTGACCCAGGAGAGTGGCGGTCTGCGATTGGCTGGCGGATGGTCAGTGCGCTAGCATCCAAAGGGAATGTTTCTCTGGATGTCGGACGTGCCTATCTGTCGGAAATCGAGGCAGGGGTTTCAGCTGCTCCGAACCGTACGCGGCTTGCGATGAACTCTGCGATGATTGCGTTAGGCGGCTACAACCGCTGTTTGTTTGAAGATGTTGTTGCATCTTCCGGGCGCCTTGGTCCGATCAATGTCGATCATGGGGACACGGGATGTAAGACTCCTGATCCTGTGATGTATATGCAGAAAATGCGTGCCCGTCAGAAAGTCTGATGTTTGTTGTTCGAATAGCCTGACGATTTTGGGTCTGTCAGCCCCCGGTGCTTCGCACCGGGGGCTTTTTCTTGCCTCCACCAGACTTTGAAAAGTCTCCACTTGGCATCCACTCACATCCACCTAGTCTCCACTTGTCACCACTTGGTCTCCACTCGGATGTCAGTTTTGGGCATTATTTTCCACTGGGTGTGTCAAATACGTAGGTTTGTCCTCCACTTGAACCTCTCCCAGCGGGGTGTTTCGGGTTTGGATGCTGGTGGAGGCTAGTGGGGGGGCGGTGGGGATGAGTTGATGCCAGTGTGGGAAATCACCCATCACCGGCGGTGACAAGCTGGCGAATTCCATGCGTAACGGTGACCTCTCTGGGCGTCTTTCCACGGATGGCGGTGTAGTCCGGAGCCATCGAACGCTTCCTATATGTGGCCGCAGAGAGAGGAACCACCTGCTCAACCTGCAGGCTTGCTCCCGCGCCCTTACGACGCAAAATCCCCTCAACAAAGATCAGCGGTGTCACCAGTAATGTGGCTGTGCAAGTATTCAGCGCATCCCCTGCACAAATCAGCTGCAAAATCCCCGTTTCATCCTCCACAGTTGTAAACAGCACAGGATTCCCACTGCGTGTCGGTGGACGATGTGGGCGAATATTCAGACCCGCCACACGAATCCGGGTTCCACTACGAACATTCCTTGCATCCGCTGCCGTCAGCGCTCCATAGCGCGTCAGGCCATCGCGTAGCAATGCCATCGCATGACCATCTGGAGAAATACCCGTCACACGCCACGTCCATTCATAGCGTTGCCAAGCATCAAACTCAGTCATCCCATGTGTAACAGGTGTCTCAATGGCATGTCCGCTGTACAGATTTGCTTGATGACGCTGGCCACGGAGCTGATTGGCAAGCGCGATGGTTTCTTCTAGGCTTAGGACAAGCCCGCGGCGGCGCATGTCCAGCGTGTCAAATGCCCCGCAGAGGATGAGGTTCTCAATCACATCACGGCGAAGGGGCACGCGTATACAAAAGTCAAGCAGGGATGTAAATGGTCCATTCTGGCTGCGCGCCAGATCAATTCGCCGCCCTTCTTCTTTGCCAAGTCCCGTGAGCAGATTCCAGCCAACCTGAATAGCACCTCCAACCACCCGTGTATCCGCACAGCTCTCGTGGATATCCACATTCAATACATCAACCCCGCGGCGGCGTGCCTCGGCAGCGAGGGAGTTGACGTTGTAGTAGCCCATCGGCTGATGGTTCATCAGACCCGCAATAAACTCCGCCGGGTTATGTGCGAGGAGGTAGGCGCTGCGGTAACCCGTCAACGCAAAGGCGGCCGCATGCCCTTCGATAAAGCCATAGCCTCCCCAGCCAGCAAGCTGTGACCACAAAATCGTCACTGCCTCAGCTGTGAAATCTGGATACACATCAGCAACGGCATTTCGGAATTGCTGCTCAGCATCATCCAATGTGTCCAGCTTTGTATGCTTTACCAAGTCCTTGCGGAAGCGCTCAGCACGCATATGTGTCCAGCCAGTCATCGCAGCAATAACGAGATCAACCTGCTCCTGAAAGACAATGCAGCCGTAGGTTTTTGCGAGGATGGGCTCAAGAGCTGGATGGAGGGGATCGATGCGTAGCCAGCCATTACGGGCTCCGACAAACCTCTGAACCACATTGCCACGCACCGGTCCCGGGCGTATCAGCGCCACGGCCGCGACCAAATCCTCAAAGTTTCTTGGACGCAGGCTCACCGCAAGGGAAAGCTGAGCAGCCGATTCAAACTGAAACACACCAACCGCATGACCGGATTGCAGGACACGGTATGTTGGCTCATCGTCCATCGGGATGGCATCGTAGCGGAAGCGTGGCTCATACACCTTAATGGCCCGCTCGGCATCCGATACCGCGGAGAGCATCCGCAGAGCAAGCACATCGAATTTGATCGCTCCCACCGTTTCAGAGTCATCTTTATCGAGTGTCCAAATCGGAAGCACGCCACCCGCGGCCGGGATCACGGGTGCGATTTCCATGAGGGGCTGGCGGCTGACGACCACACCGCTTGAGTGCGATCCAATATGCCGCGGGAACCCAGCCACACGGCTGCACAAGGAGAAGAGGAGGGCAAAGCGCTCACGCAGATGCCCATACGCAGCGAGCTCCGGATACTTGCTAAATGCTTCATCGATTTTCTGTGCACGTAAAAAGTGATGGAGACGCTTTGCCAGCCAGCCCACGGCATCTTCGGGAAGCGACAGCGCTTTGCCCATCCCGCGGATAGCCGAGCGCGCAAGAAATGTATGAAATGTACAGACACGCGCCACATGCGCATCCCCATAGGTGTCACGGATAAACGTAAAGACCTCATCCCGGCGGTCACTGGGAAAGTCGACATCGATGTCCGGGGTTTTCCCCTCATATAAAAACCGCGCAAAGGGCAGTCCCCGTGCGATGACATCGACATCGGTGAACCACAAACAGTACGCCACACAGCTATCCGCCGCCGAGCCGCGCCCAGCGCAGCGGATTCCACGGGCGCGTGCCCAAGAAACAATGCGGTGCACCATTAGGAAGTAGTCTGCAAACCCAAGGGTGCAGATGACATCCAGCTCGTGAGCCAGCCGCTTCTCAACAGCTGGTGAAAGCTCTCCTTTATCGGTAATCCCATAGCGGACCCGTGCCCCTTGCCGGACAAGCGTATGGAGCTGG
>CAIWTR010000360.1 GCA_903915615.1 uncultured Armatimonadota bacterium | reverse complement strand
CTGTGTACGGTCATCGATGGTGACTCCCAGCACACGCTCCGCCACCTGGCGGAAGGCTGCGAGGTCTGCCGAGACCGGCGCTGGGTAGGTCGTGAACGGATGTAAACACGCAAGGCGCTTGGTCCGACGGGCCGCCTGGGTCAGAACCGCTGCGAGCGAGCCGTTTCGCATGATGTGGGAAAACCCAGTGGATGCCTTTAGGTGGGTCGAAATTTCATCCCGGTAGCCATCCCAGCGGTCGACTTCAGGATTCACCGGACGCAAAAACAGTGTGATTTGCTTCTTTGGATCTTCCGCGGATGGATCGAATAAGACCGCAGCACCGGGTTCATCCGCGATGCCAGTCAAGTAGTAAAAGTTGCGGTCCGGGAACCAGCGGCCCTTGAGCGGCGCATGGCCATCCCCTGCGAAAACAACAGCGGCGGCGCCTCCGAGCTCGGAAAGGAGTGCCTGGCGGCGGGCGGCATACTCTGCCGTCGGGATAAATGGCTTGGTCATTCTCTTAATTACCATTTGACGCGCGGCCTGACGATATGCCATAACCTCACGTGGAGAGCATCGCCATCGTCTGGCACCGGCGCGACCTGCGCATTCATGACCACCGGGCGCTTGCCGCGGCGCTGGATAATTGCGCCCGGGTGATTCCGGTTTTCATCTTGGATGATGCGATTTTGAAGCATCCGCTGACATCCATGGACCGCGTCCGCTATATGTTTGAGAGCCTCTCGGACCTCCGGGATGCTTATGCGCGAAGGCATTGCCAGCTTGTTTTACGTCACGGAACTCCGCATGAAGAGTTGGTCCGTTTGTGTCGGGAGACTGGCGCGACGCAGATTTATTTCCATGAGGACACGGACCGTAAGTATGGGCGCGAGCGCGACGATGCGCTTGCAGGCAGAATCGGAAGCATAGCTGAGTGTTTCCCGATTGGCGACAACGGCGTTTTCACTGGCAGTGGCTCGCGTGTCGGCTGGCCGGGGCGCTGGGAGAAACGGATGCGGGAGCCGGTTTGCACTCCGCCGGATGTTATCCAATCGGTGACCGGCATCGAGTCGCTACCTATATATAGACAGGAGGATCTCGGGCTTGCATCCGGTTCGGCGACGCACGCGACGCCCGGGGGTGAGCGCTGGGCCCGGCGGCGTCTCGAGACGTGGAGCAAGGGCGAAACAGTCTACGGAGGGGTCGGCTCGTACGGCCGGAATGTTAGCCGTCCCTACTTTTGTGAGCGCGGGGCGACGAGCCGGCTGAGTGCGCCGCTGAGCTTTGGGTGTATTTCGCTGCGGACGGTGGTGCAGGCGAGCTGGAAGATGCAGGAGGCGAACCCGGGGTGCAAAGGGCGTACGCATTGGCATTCGCGACTCGTTTGGCACGACCATTTTACGCAGAAGCTACGCGATTTCCCGGATGCGCAATACCAAAACATCAACCCAGTCTACGACAGTATCCGTCAGGATTTGGATGCTGAGATGTTTGCGCGCTGGACGGAGGGCCAGACGGGTTTCCCGATGGTGGATGCCTGTATGCGGGCGTTGAAGCAGACGGGATTTTTGAATTTCAGGATGCGGGCGATGGTCGCGAGTTTTCTCACGTATCTGCTTTGGCAGCCGTGGCAGCCAGGTGCGGAGTGGTTTCAGCGTTGTCTGATTGATTTTGACACGGGAATTAATCATCAGCAGTGGCAGATGCAGGCGGGGACGGTCGGCTGGCATGCGAACCGGTTTTACGATCCGGTGTTGCAGGCAGAAAAGTTCGACCCTGAGGGCCTTTTTATCGACAAGTATGTTCCGGAGCTGCGTGCGATACCGATGCCGCAAAAGGCGGCTCCGTGGCGGATGTCGGCGAGTGACATCGCGAAGTCTGGGGTCGTGCTCGGGGTGGATTACCCATTG
>CAIWTR010000359.1 GCA_903915615.1 uncultured Armatimonadota bacterium | reverse complement strand
TACGGAAGAGCAGGTGGATGCGTACCGCCAGTATTACAAGGCACAGGGGATGTTTGGTATTCCGGAAGCGGGAACCATCGCGTACTCACAGGTCCACAATCTTGACCTCGGAACCGTCGTACCAAGTGTCGCCGGGCCAAAGCGTCCACAGGATCGCATCGAGCTGACCGAGGTCAAATCCGCATTCACCACGATGCTGACCGATCCGACAGCCTACAACAAGCCATCGCTTTCCGGGGCTGCAACCATCCTCCCGATGGCCGATGTCATTGCCGCAGAAGTCGATCGCTCCCTTGAGACATCCACCATCTCCGATGGAGACATTGTCATCGCTGCGATCACCAGCTGTACGAACACATCGAACCCATCCGTGATGCTCGCGGCTGGACTCGTTGCAAAGAAGGCAGTTGAGCGCGGACTGACCATCCGGGAAACCGTCAAGACAAGCCTTGGCCCTGGCTCCCGTGTCGTCACCGCCTACCTCGAGAAAACCGGTCTGCAAACCTACCTCGACCAGCTTGGCTTCCAAACCGTTGGCTACGGCTGTACAACCTGTATCGGTAACTCCGGTCCTTTACACCCAGCCATCGAGAAGGCAATCGTCGACAACCAAGTCGTGGCTGTGTCCGTCCTCTCCGGAAACCGTAACTTTGAAGCGCGCGTTCACGCAAATGTCAAAGCCAACTTCCTGATGTCGCCGCCTCTCGTCGTTGCCTACGCCCTCGCTGGGTCGGTCAATGTCGATATCACCACGGAGCCAATCGGCACCGGCACAGATGGCACACCTGTCTACCTCGCCGATCTCTGGCCATCCGATGAAGAAGTTGCGTCGCTCATCCACACCGCATCCGATCCGGCTGTCTACCGTGAGCTCTACGGAGACCTCGGTGACCAAAATCCGCTTTGGAAAGACATCCCAAGCCCAGCTGGAACCGTCTACGCATGGGATGAAGCATCCACATACATCCAGCATCCACCGTACTTCGATGGCTTTACCATGGAATCTGGAACCGCAGCCGATGTGATCGGTGCAAGGGCGATGGCTATCTTTGGCGACTCTGTCACCACAGACCACATCTCACCTGCGGGAGCAATCAAGGCATCCAGCCCAGCGGGACGCTATCTCCAAGAGCAAGGTGTTCCTGTCAGCGAGTTCAACTCCTACGGCTCACGTCGCGGAAATGACCGTGTGATGACACGTGGCACATTCGCAAATGTCCGTATCAAGAACCTAATGGTTCCCGGCGTCGAAGGCGGCGTGACCGTGCATCAGCCAAGCGGCCAGCAGCTGGACATCTACGATGCCTGTATGCAGTACCAAGGTGAAGGCGTCGGCTTAATGGTCTTTGCCGGACACGAGTACGGAACCGGCTCCAGCCGCGACTGGGCGGCAAAGGGGACCAGCTTGCTGGGCGTCAAGGCCGTCGTTGCGCAGAGCTTTGAACGCATCCACCGCTCAAACCTCGTCGGGATGGGCGTGCTGCCTCTCCAGTTCAAGGATGGCGAGAGTGCCCAGACGCTTGGCATCACCGGAACCGAGTCGTACGACTTGGTTGGGCTTGCGGGTGGAATCACACCGATGATGGATGTCACATTGCGTATCCATGGCGCGGATGGCAGCACAACTGAGCATGCCCTTACGCTCCGCATCGACACCCCGATTGAGGTCGAATACTACCTCCACGGAGGCATCCTGCCCTACGTTCTCCGCCAGCTGGTGGCAAAGGCATAAGGTACACAAGTGAGTGAGCAGCTTCCTGTCATCGACAGCGCGGATGGAACCACCGCAACCACAAAGGTCCATCGAAGGATTCCTGAGTGGCTGACCATTAAGGTGCCGCGTTCACGCGATACACACCGGGTCGAAAACCTGATGCGTACCGGGAGGCTGGTCACTGTCTGTGAGGAAGCCCGCTGTCCAAACCTTGGAGAATGCTGGTCCAAAGGCACAGCGACATTCATGGTGATGGGCGATACGTGCACGCGCTCCTGCCGGTTTTGCGCCGTCAAAACCGGTCGGGGGGCACCGCTCGAAGCCGATGAGCCTGCTCGCGTCGCAGATGCAGCAGCAGACCTCGGACTCAAGCACGTCGTCGTGACGAGTGTAAACCGGGATGATATCTATGATGGCGGTGCAAGCCACATCGCAGCCGTCATCGAGGCTCTGCGTGTCAAGTGCCCCGACTCCAGCGTCGAAGTGCTCACGCCCGACTTCCGTGGACGACGCTTTGCAATCGAAATCGTGTGCAGCGCGCACCCAGATGTCTTCAACCACAACACGGAAACCGTTCCACGGCTCTACCGCACCGTTCGGCCACAAGCCAAGTATGTGCGGTCGATTGACTTCCTCCGGACCGTAAAGGAAATCGCTCCAACCATCTACACCAAATCCGGCATCATGCTCGGCCTTGGCGAAACAAAAGATGAAGTGATCGAAGTCCTGCGCGACTGGAAGGATGCTGGCGTGGATGTCGTCACCCTCGGGCAATACCTAAAGCCTGGCAAGGGTTACCTCGATGTCGTCGAGTATATTCACCCGACGGTCTTCGATGACTACAAGGCCATCGCACAGGAAATGGGCTTTGCGTATGTCGCATCTGGCCCGTTTGTCCGCTCATCCTACAATGCAATCGACTTCGCTGATCAGGTCCGTGATACGCACGAATCTCGACCGGCGATGCCTGGTAAACGCAGGCTTGACCTGCCACTCGCGGTGGTCTAAGGGACCGGATTGAACCGTAGCCCACTGCGCAAGCTGGAGCTTCCATTGGGCTACCGCTTGCTCGCTTTCCTGATAATGGTGCTGCCCCCGTGCATCTTTGCGCTGTGGGTTGGCACCAATCTGGTCCAGCGGGCAAACCGACACCTCGATCGCGCAGCACCCATTGTGTCTGCAGAGCTTACACGCGCGATGAAGCGTCCCGTTTCCGTCGGGAAGCTTCGACTTTCTGGCAAAACACTGCTACGTGTCATCCGCACCGGTGCACTTCCACCGCAGGGGCTTGCCCTCGACATCGCTGACATTCGCGTCGGAACCCGTCCCTCGGAAACACGCATCCATGGTGGTAAGCCCATCCTCTCCGTGCCATCAGCATCGGTAAACCTCACACGTCTCAAACCGGTCGCGATGACGGTGAAGCTAAAGCAGCCTTCTCTCATTTTGGCACGCAGACCCGATGGCCAGTTCATTATCGCAGACCTCTTGAAGTCGAAACCGGTTAAAGTGGATGACTCATCAAAGCCACTTGATATCCGCGTCGAGCTAGATGATGCCGCGGTCGACCTGCTCGATTTTTCTCTTGCCGGACATCGAGTAAATCCGCGTGTGACTGCATTGGTCCATGTCAATGGAGTCATTGATGCCGGCGGCTTGCTCGCAACCCGTGGCCGCTTCTCGGGCGATGCGCGCGCTGACAACGAAAATGGTGCACTCGTCGGTCGCGAGATCGGCGTTGGCCTTGTCGTTGACCACCCCGTCATCGGACGTGGTCAAACCACACGTGTCCACATCACGGGCCGGGATGCTGCGATTGATTACTGGATGCCTCTCGCCGCGCTTCCGAAGAACTCCATCCGTATTGCGGGTGGCCGCGGAACCGCAGACATTAACATCGTCGCCACGGAGACAAAGGTAACCCTCTCCGGGGATGTGCGTGTCGCGGGAACCAGTATCCGCCTCCCGGAAACGAAGATTCCGGAAGCCACTAACATTGATGCCAGCATCAACATCCAGGATAAATCCGTTGCATTCTCCGGCCGTGCGGGCCTATCCGGTATCCCAGTACAGATGAACGGCTTCGTCGATATGAATGGCGAGACATCCGGCGGGCTTATTGTTACCGCCGAGCGGTGCACCACACGAAAGGTGGCATCCGTCTTACAGATCCCCACGACAGCCGTTCGCGGTGTCGACCTTGGGGATGCCACTCTGAAGCGGGCATTGATTGAGTGGAAAGGCCGGGCGTTTACGGTAGATGCGGATGCAACTATCCAAAACATAAAGCTAAAGGCCATTAAAGCTCCCGTCAACCTCACGGCACGTGTTCATCTAACGGACAAAAATGCCACGGTTGTTGGAATGGCAGAAGCCGGGCGGATCAGAATTCCGGTGGATGCAAACATCCACTTACCAAGCGGTCTAAGCCGCTTCCACTACTCCGGACGCGGGCTCACACTTCGCGATATTCAGATAGCAGTCAAAGGCAAGGCAGAGGATGTTGGATTTGATGTCGCGGCAGATATCCAGGGTGATGGGACCTATAACCCGGCTGCCAAAAACGTAATCGCATCCAGAGCCACACTAAATGGAAAAGCCCGCTCTGTCACAACCGGGGCTGAGGCGGTGTTTCACACGGATGTCGTTGCAGATGCCGCGCGCGTCAAGATATTGCAGGGCAATGTGCTTGGTGCAGGCGGTATGGCTAAAGTCTCTGGCACGCTTGCCTATGCCGGGGCATTGGCTCTGGAAGGCGCGTTTACGGGTATCGACCTTGCCACCGGAGGCATGGTGGTCGGCGTTCCGTTTGACAATGGAACTGCGAGCGGACGCATTGCCATCGATGGAACTTTATCGCGCCCAGTCTTGAATTTTAGTGAGCTGGTGGTGCTGAACCCTCGCGTCATCGCTGAAAACCGCGTGCTCCAGGCGGATGCCCTTCGCTGTGAGGAAGTCCGCTGGATTAGTGACGCATCGGGCAACCTCTCGATTGATCTCCTCAAGCCGCTCTACGTCTCGTGGCTCCCGGCAGATGTTGTGGTTACGGGTCGGATTCGTGGTCGCACCGATTTGCCGCAATTTGATGTCTCGGTGACCGGAAAGCATGTTGACATTGCGCGTTTGATTCCGATGGTGCGCGGTGACTTGATGCCTTGGGCATTGGGCATCCTGCATGAAAGCGGAGACTATCAGGCGGTCAGCAAGGCTTTTGGCTGGCGTGAGGCGGACTGGGATGTTTCCGGGGATGTTGGTGAGCTAAGTGCCCGCATCAGCGGAACCACCAACCAGCTGCGGATTGCCGGTAGCGTTCAGCTTGAGGCCATCGGTCTTGGCGATTATCGCATCGGGAGCGCATCCACCCAATTCCTCTGGCAAAACCAGATTCTCGCGCTCTCGAACATTTCGGCATCGCTGGAAGCGGGGCGTGTGACAGGGGATGTCCGCATCTCCAATGATGGCAACCTGTCAGGGCTTCTGGCGACAGAAAATTTGAATATTGGTATCTTGGCGAATCGCGTTAGTCAGGATGCGGCTGTGGGTGGCAGCGTTTCTGCACGTATTGGTATCACCGGAACGCTCCAGTACCCGGCACTAAGTGGTCAGCTACAGGTTCGGGATGCGCTTCAGTATGGTGCCAGCCGGTGGATGCCCGGGAAGCCATTTGGTATCTCTGCAACACGCATGAGTCAGGCGGATGGACCGTATGCCTGGGATGTTCAGCTGGCGCCGTTGATGGCTACCGAGTATGGGGCAGAGTGGAGTCTATCTAAGCTGGAGTGGGTTGGCGGTGAGCGGACGCTCCGCCTTTCAGCTGGGGTGAATGGGCTTACCGTAAATGAGCTGCGTACCCTTGGGAAAGTACTGCCGGTCACAGAATTTACACCAGTCGGCTGGACAGACAAGATTCCGGAGAACCTGAGCGCTGAAATTTCGACGACTGCCGATATCACGCTGCACCACGATGGAGACCGCTGGGTGGACCCGATGGTCGCGATTACGGCTGAGGGCAAGTCCCCGATGCTTGGGCAGGCCAAGTTTGACCGCTTACGCCTCGAAGCCAAATTAGAGGAGCGCGTTTGGACCATTAAGGATGCATCCCTTGATTCTGAACAATCAGTCATCACAGGCCGTGGAACCTTACGCCTTCCCGAAGGCTCAACGGACAAGAGCTACGGAATGGACCTGGTGTTTGAGTCCATTCAGCCATCGATGGACCTCTTCAAGCCCTTCATCGGCGATGTTCCTCTGGTCGGTAAGCTCGACAGTATAACGATTGTCGCAAAAGGGACGACTGACAGACCGAAGGTCCAAGGCACCATTGATGGCAATGACATGACTTGGGAAACGCCAGCCAAAGACAAAATCAAGCTGGATGTTGTCCGGGTCAATGCACGCCTCGAGGCGGGTTCATCCGGTGACCTTTATTTGTTTGTGGATGAAGCCTTTGCAAAGCATGATGAGCAGGAAATCAAGTTAAAGGCCGGCGTACCGGTTAGCTTGGAAGCGATGCGCATCCTTCCCGATAAGCGGATCGATGAGCTCTCGATGACCGCAAACAAAGTCCAGATGAAGACGCTGGCCGATGCGCTTCAGTGGAAGTCAATCGACATTTCAGGAGAGCTCAACGGGTCGGTGTCGGTCGCCGGTACGCTGAACAAGCCTATGCTGGGCGGAAATGTGTCCCTCACCGATGTCAGCGCTGCGTTGACATCGCAAGTGAGCAAGCGCCAAATGGTCAGCGCTCTAAAGTCAGGCAATGTTGCATTTGGTCTCAGCGGAAACAGGGCGACGGTCACCCGAGGAGAGATTCTTCTGGCATCGCCTCCATCCCAGCCCAAACTCTCCGGAGGTGCGGCAAAACTCACCGGCTTCGTACAGCTGGACAATCTGGAGGACTTTACGCGTCTCTTCCAAAAGGCAGAGGCAAACCAGCCCGTCGCACGCCTGCGCGGGCAATATGCCCTCGCAATCGAAGCCATCGCGCTACGCCCCGAGATCAATAACCTGACCGCTTGGCTGGAAGTCAAAGACTTGAAGGGGGCAAATGGCCTTGGCGAGGCACTTAGCGCTCAGGTGGATGGCATCATCAGCATCAAGGGTGACATCCTCAACCCTGTCTTTTCAACAGATGACAATCAGCCGCTCCAAGTAAGAGATGCCATTTTCCGTGTGCCAAGACCAAGTGTTCCAGGTGGCAGTGCGAAAACAGCTACCGTAAATCCGCAGTGGAAACTCGGAATAAAGCTCGCAACGGATGCCCGTGCGATTCTGTTTGCGAGCACGACAACGGGTCTTGAGCTACGTGGTCGCGGGGATGTCACCGTGGGCGGAAGCCTGGTCGACACGACCGTTGTGGCAAACCTTATCACCACTGGTGGACAGCTGCGGTATCCGCTGGCGCGTCTGGATATAAACCGGGGCGGGGATGTCCTTGTCAACTGGTCGAAGCTCAAGTCCACCGCAACGCTTGCTGGTGTTATCGCAGAGGGGCGTATCACGGGAGTTGCTGACAGCAACGGCACCCGGGCCGTCGATTCACGCTTTGCAAATCCGGTGCTGGCAAACACCGGCGCATCGACATCGCAAACATATCGCGTTCTGGCAAAGCTTACAGGGGTGGTCGACATCGGGGCCGTAGGAGGCACGGAGATTCTCCAGCTCCTCTCCCTTGATGCTGAACCAAGTCTGACCCGCAATCAGATTGTCGATTTATTGGGTGCACGACGACAGTTTGACCTGATTGCAAGTGGCGATACAGACCAGGCCGTACGGGAATTTGGTAACCGAATCTTTGAGGCTGGCCTTGTGCCGAGTGTGTTTGCACCAATCACGAACAGTGTGCGCGATACGTTTCGACTCGATGCCCTTGATGTCACATACGGCACGGATGGCCTAGCGACATTCCGCGTTGTCCGCCGATTTGATGAGCCATTTGACAAGTTTAGTGTCGACCTCACACGAAGTCTTTC
>CAIWTR010000358.1 GCA_903915615.1 uncultured Armatimonadota bacterium | reverse complement strand
GATTCGCCAACAAGCGCGGCGAAGTCTGGATGACGGTACATCGCGTTGTCATCGATTTCGATTTTGGCATCGCCAGCGATGAACTCGCCTGCGGATGTCACGACAAGCGGGTTGATTTCAGCGAGGGTGCCATCGCCTTCGATCACAGCCTTGACCAGCAAGCGGAGGAAAGGAGCGAGCTGTGGAAGCTCACTTGCCGGGATTCCACCGAGCTTTGCCACGTGCCGGATGTCATAGTCGCGCAGACCGGTTACCGGGTCAATCGGGAGACGTCCGATTGCATCCGGGTGGTGGTGTGCAACTTCTTCGATGTCCATGCCGCCCTGGGAGCTGACAATCAAGACATTGCGCTGGGAATCACGGTCGACAACGACACCGACGTAGTATTCCTTGGCGATGTCGAGCAGCTCTTCTACAAGAACGGTTCCGATGTGCAGATCGCTCTTGGCTTGCTCGAAATAGAGCTTGGTGCCCAGGATCTTACCTGCGAACTCAGCACATGCTTCTGGTGTCTTGCCAACTTTGACAGCACCAGCTTTTCCACGTCCACCGGCAAGAACCTGCGCCTTCACGACTGCAGCTCCACCGAGCTCGATAGCAGCAGCAGCAACTTCTTCTACTGTTGTACAAACGATTCCCTTGGGCGTTGGAACTCCGTATTTGCGGAGCAGATCCTTTGCCTGAAACTCTTGCATCTTCATGGGTTTAGCCTACTTCTCCCGACACAAAAAAACGGCCACTATGGTGGCCTAGCCACCATAGTGTACCTGTCCTATCCCCCTGCGGGGATCCTAATCACCGCGCTTTTCAGAGCGGCGGCGCATTCCTGCATCCAGTTCCTTCTTACGCATCCGGACACTCTTTGGAGTGACTTCCACGAGGTCATCCGGGCCGATGTACTCAAGGCTGCGGTCAAGGCTCATCGTCGTTGGGGTCGTCAGACGGATACCAACATCGGATGTCGAGCTACGCATGTTCGTCAGCTGCTTGACTTTGCAGACATTGACAACGAGGTCGCCTTCACGCTGATGCTTGCCGACAATCATGCCTGCATAGACTTGTGTCTGGCTTGGGATGAACAGAATGCCACGATCTTCGGAGTTCGACAGACCAAAGGTTGTCGTCTGGCCACTATCGGATGCGATCAGCGATCCACGGCGGATTTTGTCCATTTCACCAGCGAAAGGCTTGTAGCCTTCGAGGATGGTGCTCATAACGCCGGTACCACGGGTAAGCGTCATAAACATCCCACGGAAGCCGAGAAGACCACGCGTTGGAATAACAAACTCGAGGCGGGTGCCACCCTTGTCGTTAGGACGCATGTCCTGCAGCTCACCCTTGCGCTCGCCAAGTGTCTGGACAACTGCACCAACGTACTCATCCTGCACGCTGATAAGAACACGCTCAAATGGTTCAGTTCGGCCCTTTGGAGAATCACGGTAGATAACTTCTGCCATCGAGACCTGGAGCTCATAGCCCTCACGTCGCATCGTTTCAATCAACACAGCGAGGTGAAGCTCGCCACGTCCGAAGACACGGAATGCATCCGATGATTCGGTTTCCTCAACACGCAGCGCAACGTTGGACTCGAGTTCCTTCATCAGGCGCTCACGCAGCTTACGGCTGGTGTGGTGGAGACCTTCTTTACCGGCGAACGGGCTGGTGTTGACACTGAATGTCATCTGCAGCGTTGGCTCATCCACCGTTGGAGGAGGCAGCTGGGTTGGGTTTTCACCGAAGGCGATGGTTTCACCGATGGTGATGTCCGGAATACCCGTGACAGCAATGATGTCGCCAGGAACGGCAGCATCAACCATGGTGCGCTTCAGTCCCTCGTATACATAGACGTTTTGAACACGTCCGGAATACTTGGTGCCATCCCGGCGGAAAACTGTAACCGTGTGGTTTGGCTTCAGCTCACCAGAGAAAACCTTGCCAATACCGAGGCGGCCGAGGTGCGCATCGACATCGATGGTCGAAATCATCGCCTGAAGGTCATCCCCGTTCGTGCCAGTAACCTTTGGTGGAGCAACGTGGTCCACGATGGTCTGGAACAACGGAATCAGCGTCTCGCCAGGGGATGCATCCCAGTTGAGGGATGCCTTGCCATCAAGTGCCGTCGCGTAGACAACCGGGAAGTCCAGCTGGGAATCGCTTGCACCGAGCTCAGCAAAGAGGTCAAAGGTTTCGTTGATGACCCAATCAGGGCGTGCATCCGCGCGGTCCATTTTGTTGACAACCACGATGACTTTGTGGCCAGCTTGGAGTGCTTTCTCGAGTACGAAGCGCGTCTGTGGCATCGGGCCATCAACGGCATCCACGAGGAGGAGAACAGCATCCACGACGAGCATCACGCGCTCAACTTCACCACCGAAGTCGGCGTGGCCAGGGGTATCAACAACATTGATCTTTACACCTGCATAATGGATTGCAGTGTGCTTGGAGATAATGGTAATTCCACGCTCACGCTCTTGATCCATGCGGTCCATGACGCGCTCAGCGACTTCCTGGTTATCCCGGAAGGCGCCTCCCTGCTTGAGCATGCCGTCCAACAGGGTCGTTTTCCCGTGG
>CAIWTR010000357.1 GCA_903915615.1 uncultured Armatimonadota bacterium | reverse complement strand
TGCGGCATCCAGCGCGATGTCCCGTCCCCCCGTCCCGATCACGACCAAAAGCTCACCTTCATGGTCAACCTGACCGATAGCGGTTGGCAGAACGATGGACTCCCCGGGACCGATGATGCTGCTGTTTGCCTTTTGGAAGACAACTGGCTCATCTGGGATGGCATTTCCCAGCTCTTTGGCATGATCAGCGTAATTGCGTCCAATGGCCAGAATCCGATTTGGTGCTGGCAATGGGCATGCGAGGGCGGTTGATGCGGGGAGGCAATAGTCTTCGCGAAGGGGCAGCCAGAGCAGGTTTGCATGGAGATCCTGGTCACATACCGCATCGAAGACGGACTTTGGCGCCAATGTCCCAAGCGCGATGGTCAGATCGCAGAAGCGGCCATCGGTGAGCTGCCACAGCACATTTCCAGTTTCAAGCGCCCTCGCGAAATGCATTACAGCGTACCTTCTGGCAGGCGGCGAACGCGTCCAAGGAAGCGCTCCATGGCACGCGCAAGGTCATCGTAATTGGCTTCAGCCATAACCTCATTAGCCCCAAAGATGAAGGTTGGTACATTGCGAACGCCTGCACCGTACGCACCATCATCAAATGGAAGAATCTGATCGGCGTATGCTTCACTATCCACCGATGTTGCCATTGCAGCATCATCGATACCAACACCCTTGGCGATTTCGCGTAGGACATCGATGTTTTCGATGTCGGCATACTGCTCCCAATAGGCTTTGTAGATGGCCGTATTGAAAAGGTTGAACGTTTCATGCCCGAGGGTCTTTGCAAACTCTAAGGCGAGAAGAGCCCTGTGCGAGCGGACAAATCCTGGGCGAACATCGGACATTGGGACGCCCTCAGCGGCTGTGAAGTCATCGAAGCGGTTTGGCTTATTAGGATCTCTGACAATCGCAGGGCGTGGTCCTGGATTGGATGGAGGGCCATCGAGGTCTGGTGGGAACAGCTCAGCACCCAGCCACGTGATTTCGATACCAAATTGCTGTTCGAGGCGCGCTGCCTGGAATAATCCAACGTAGCACCACGGGCAAACGATGTCATGATAGAGGACGACATTGTCACGGCGCATCTGCGGCCGGAGGTCAAATACTGTAGCCATAATGCTAGTCTACCTGCATGAATTGCATCTGTCTGGTATGCCTTTGGAGCGAACGTGTGCGATTTGTTTACCGGGGTTACCTGTGATAACTTATGGGCTCTGGACGGTTGGCTCAGTGGTAGAGCATCGCCTTCACACGGCGGGGGTCACAGGTTCGAATCCTGTACCGTCCATTCCAGATAACCAATACAATGTGCGCATCCGTGCGTAGACGGCTGGTTTTTAAGCTCCAACTTCTGTCCCGCTATTGCAACATCACGGGATGTCGATGCCACGAAGCCCACCCGGTGTCAGGTTTGGATCTGGCGCATCCAGTTTTGGATTGGCCTTTTTCACAAACGTACTGGCTTTTACAAACTTTGTATGGAGATCAGCAAACAAGACGACTCTCCCACCTGAGTAGCTGTCCTTTCCCGGAGTGTCAAACGGCGCGACAATCGTCCCCCACATCCCTATCGGCTTGCTACCAGCAAAGTCATGATTATTCGTCCACTCAGTAACCATCACTTTCTGACTTGGATACACAACATCGGCATCCGTCCGAGAAACTGTCTGAGCGAGGGAGCCAGGCTTTGAAAAGGCCTGAATCAGATTCTGTATAGATGTGATCGCAGCTAAGCTTTCATCACTTTCGTAGAAAGCCGCAGAGTATGCGTAGCTGGTGGAGTCAAAGCTGCTTGCGGCAACGTCTTCGGGGCACAGCAAGAGGTTTGATGCCCCATTTGCTGATTTGTAGCGGTCGCCGGATGCCTCAGCTGCGCTCTTCTTGGCAACACCAAGGTATGGCATTATTGGCCAGCGAAATCGCTTTCCCACCCACAAATAAGGATCACCTGTGTTTGGAAATGCACCATCATAGTCGCTTGTGTACATTCCAATTGCAGTGCCAATCTGTTTGACATTGCTTAGACATGCTGTACGCCGCCCGCTGCTTCGCGCTTTTCCAAACACTGGAAAGAGGATTGCTGACAGGATTGAAATGATGGCAATCACAATCAACAATTCGATCAGTGTAAATGCCCTTTTCCATCGATTCGCTTCAAGTATCAAGTGAGCCACCAAGTCTCCACCAGCAGTTTCAGTCCCGTCATGATGCCACTTTTAAACCACGGATTGAATTGTGTAACTAAGCAAAAGTCAGCTCTGGTTTGATGAATATGCAATGATTTTGAAACGCAGATTCCGGATTATCGTTACCTATCCAAGCGTTAGAGGTATCTCACATCAAGGATATGCTTGAACATCATAGGGCATCTCGTGATGTCGTTTTAATGCTCGCTGGAATGAGGCCTCGTGATCGAGAGTGTCAAAGGTGATGCTCACAAGAGCAATGCTAGTGAGCGCGTGTCGCCAAGTGTCGACCCGCCGCGTTTCTACGACGAAACCCCATAATTGGTAACGAGCAGTAACGTGTATTTCACGGTGCATCTATAGGAATTCCAGCGTATTCCAGTGAACAATGATTGATATGCGAGTACACGCCGTAACGGTTCTATTCACGCTGCTGTCAACGGCAGTTATTGCTGCCAGCGCGTCATCCAGGGATGCCACCATCGATGCCGATGCGAAGCGAATTCTCGAGCAACGCTGTGTCCGATGTCATACCGAAAAGGCACCATCCGGCAGCCTCGACCTCGCTACATTTGCTGGTCGCAAACGCGGCGGTAAATCCGGTGCAGCCATCGTTCCCGGCAATATCGGTGACAGTAAGCTCTTCACACGGTTGCAGGCTTCCGGGTCACAGCCATCGATGCCACTTGGCGACAAAGCATTGTCATCAGTTGAGCAAAAAGTCATTCAAAAGTGGATTGAAACGGGCGCATCGCTTCCCGGGACTCTGAAGGCAAAGACCCACTGGGCTTGGTTGCTCCCGCAGAGACCACGCGTTACAGCCATCGCGACATCGGGCTCAAGCAATCCTATTGACTATTTTATTCAGGCTAAGCTCAAAAAAGCAGGTCTGAATGCAAGTCCCCTGGCTGACAAACGCACACAGATACGGCGTGTGACGCTGGACCTTATCGGGCTCCCTCCGACACAGGCTGAAGTCGATGCGTTCTTGAATGACACAGCACCAAATGCGTATGAAAAGGTTGTTGACCGTCTGATGGCCAGTTCCCACTACGGTGAGCGGATGGCCCTCCCTTGGCTGGATGCCGCCCGCTATGCGGATTCAAATGGTTTTCAGCAGGATGGCGATACGTACCAATATGTCTGGCGGGACTGGGTGGTCAACGCTCTGAATACAAACATGCCGTTTGACCAGTTCGCAATCGAGCAGCTTGCTGGTGACTTACTGCCAGGTGCTACGGATGCTCAGCGGGTCGCCACAGGCTTTAACCGTAACCACTTGCTTAACGGTGAAGGCGGAGCCATTCCCGAGGAGCAACGCAACGTAAACCTCTTTGACCGTGTCAACACAACAGCGACAACGTTTTTGGGTATTTCGCTCGCCTGCGCTCAGTGCCATGACCATAAGTATGATCCTTTCACGCAAAAGGATTACTACAGCTTTATGGCACTCTATAACAATGTGCCCGAGACAGGCGTTCCTCCAGGCGGCGGTCAGTACCGCATTGCCGAGCCCACTGTAACCTATGGCACCGCAGTCGAAAACGAGAAGATCAGCCGCCTGGAAGCTCAGCAAAAGTCACTGCAATCATCCCTAGATGTCTCACTCCGTAAAGCAATCCGCACGGAAGCTGCATCCCTCATGCCAGCGCTAGAGACCCCGCTTTCAGCGATCAAACCATCCGCTTGGCAGAAGAGTCCGGTGAGCATCGGAAGCACCTTCCAGCAAGCGTTCGACCGCAAGTATCCTGCAGGGCTGACATTTTCACCCCTGAACATCGATGTGGACGGTAAGCAATCGGTAGACCTCCCGGACATCTCCAACAAAGACAATGCCAGCATTTACCTGATGCGCACATTCACTGTCGAACGAGCAATCGCGGCTGAGTTTCGCTTTGGCTCCGATGATGGCATCCGGGTTTGGCTGGATGATGACCAAAAAATCAGCAATGCAGCCCAGCGTGCGACGCTGCTCGGACAGGACTCCTTTACAGCAATCCTCACCCCTGGTGAGCATCGACTGGTGGTTCAAGTCGTCAACGGCTCTGGCATCGGAGGGTTCGCATTTGAGCTCCGAAAACCGGGTTTCACGCAAGAGCAGAAAGCCATTCTCCAAAAGGCAGCCGCTGGGGTTGACGTTTCTGATGCTGATGTCCGTGTTGTGCAAGCAGCCGTTTTACCGATGCTGCAAGCAAACGACTTTAGCAACCTACGCAACCAAGTGGCGGCCCTTGGAAAGGAGCTCACATCGCTGCGAGCAGCTTTGCCAAAGGTGATGGTGATGTCTGATGCACAACCGCGGCAGACGCGTGTTCTGGATCGTGGTGAGTATCTTCAGCCGCGTGATGTCGTTGCGCCGGCAGTCCCAGCCGTCTTTGGAGCAGCCACGATAAAGAACCGTCTGGACTTTGCAAAGTGGCTTGTACGAACCGATAACCCTCTGACGGCGCGTGTACAGATCAACCGGTACTGGCAGCTGTTCTTTGGGACGGGTCTTAGCAAGACGAGCGAAAACTTTGGAACGCTTGGCGAGGCACCCAGCCATCCCGAGCTGCTGGACTGGCTTGCGACAGAATTTTCCTGGGATTGGGATGTCAAGCGCATTTACAAGCTGATTGTCATGAGTCACACGTACCGGCAGAAGTCGGAAGTGCTCCCCATTCATCTGAAAAAGGACCCATCGAACCGCCTGTACTCACGGCAAAGCCGGCTTCGCGTTCCAAGTTTGTTACTGAGGGACATCGCGCTTGCGACAAGCGGTCTGATGAACACAACGATCGGTGGCAAGCCTGTGTATCCGTATCAGCCTGCGGGTATCTGGGATGGCCTATCCATCACAAAGGAACGTGACTTCTCCTATCCGCAGAGCACGGGAAGCGACCTTTATCGGCGCAGCATCTACACATTTTGGCGAAGAACGGCAGGACCGGGCAATATGTTCGACTCTGCAAGCCGCCAGCAGTGCACCGTGAATGCGAGCCGGACAAGCACCCCTCTGCATGCACTCACGATGTTGAATGACATCACATGGATTGAAGCATCCAGAGTGCTCGCAACAAACGCACTTGACTGGAATGGCACGGTGGAAACATCCATCGATGACATGGGTTTAACAATCCTCGCAAGGCCACTCTCGAGCAAGGAGCGTAAAACCATGCAGAAGCTGATGGGAACGGCAATGAAGTATTACAACAGCCATGGCGCTGATGTTGATGCCATCCTGTCATCAGGTCATGCTCCCGCACCAAAGCGTAATCGGACACAAATCGCAGCATTGACCCAGGTTGCCCTCGCAATGCTTAATCTGGATGAGGCCATCACCCGTGAATAACATCAACAATCCGATTCTTCCAACGTTGGAAGCTCACGACTCTGGCTTTAGCGGCCTCACACGGCGAACGCTTCTCACGGGAACGCTTGGCGCCGCGGGGAATCTGGCACTCTCCTTTATGCTCACGGATGATGCATCGGCGCAGACCAAAAAGCCGGTCACTACGCTCCCGATCAAAGCCAAGCGCTTGATTATCCTGTGGCAGGGCGGCGCTCCGAGCCACGTCGACCTCTACGATCACAAGCCGCATCTTCAGAAAATGCGCGGTGATGAGCTACCGGCATCCGTTCGTTCAAAGGTTCGCCTCTCAACGATGACGGCTGGAGCCAGTCGCCATCCGATTTTGCCTGCACTCAAGCCTTTTGTGCCCTATGGAAAGAGTGGGATTCACCTTAGCCCGCTTCTTCCGGGTATCGGAAGCATCGCTGATAAGTTTACGCTGATCAACTCGATGACAACCGATGCGGTCAATCATGCGCCGGGTGTCACATTGTTTATGACCGGCTCCCAGATTCCGGGGCGGCCAAGTATGGGTTCATGGCTTGTCTATGGACTTGGAAAAATGACCGAGGACCTGCCAAGTTTTGTTGTGATGACATCTACGGATGTTGGCAAAACCTGTGGCCAGCTGTTTTTTGATTACTACTGGGGAAATGGGTTTCTCCCTAGTCAGCATCAAGGGACGCGTTTCCGCAGCGAAGGCGAGCCTGTCCTTTACCTCGATAATCCAAAGGGTGTTCCGCCAGAGCTCCGTAAGGCGATGCTCAATGGTGTTCAAAGTGTCAACAAGGCGCATCTTGCAACGAAAGGTGACCCCGAAATTGCAAGCAGGATTAGCCAATACGAGACAGCGTTTAGGATGCAATCCAGTGTTCCAGATTTGCTAGCGATCGAAAAAGAGCCGCAGCATGTGATCGACCTCTATGGCAAGGATGTCCAACGGCCAGGTTCTTTTGCGCGCAACTGCCTCCTAGCGAGGCGTCTTGTCGAGCGTGGAACACGTGTCGTCCAGTTAATGCATTCAGGATGGGACCAGCACGGCAACCTGTCGACGCAGCTCGCCGAGCAGTGTCGTGATACAGATCAGCCGGCGGCGGCCCTCGTAAAAGACCTCGAGCAGCGCGGATTGCTGGATGACACAATTGTGCTCTGGATGTCAGAATTTGGCCGTACGGTATTTGGCCAGGGAGACATCAATGCATCCAGTGGCTACGGTCGTGACCACCTAGGATCGGTGTATTCCGTGTGGGCGGCAGGCGGCGGGTTCAAGAAGGGCCTTGTTTACGGAAAATCGGATGATTTTGCTTACAACGTCGCGGAGAACCCAGTCCACGTGCACGACTTACAGGCGACCTTATTGAATCAGTTTGGGATTGACCACCGTCAGTTGACATACCGCTACCAAGGACGGGATTTCCGCCTGACCGATGTCTACGGAACGGTGATTAAGGACATCCTTTCCTGATACACGAAAGCGACCATGGCCACAACCGCAGAAATGTTTGCGCTGTGTGACATCGTTGTTGATGTCCACGGCTTCCATAGCGGTTGATCCAAACCTCACCGAAAACAAAAAACGAGCACCTCTCCAACTTTGCAAGAGGTGCTCGCTTCGTTTAAGAACTCTTTGGATATTTTAGTTGCTGTACATCCCAAGCCAGCGGCTGGTGTACGCAGTCGGCTTGTTTCCACGCTGCCCACGTCCCGTGATTTCAACAAGGCCATCCACGGACTAGATCTGGGTTCACCCACAAACCTTATCTACAACAAAAAAACGAGCACCTCTCGACATTTACAAGAGGTGCCCGCGTCGCCTAAAAAACCGTTTGGAAACTTTAGTTGCTGTACATCCCAAGCCAGCGGCTGGTGTACGCAGTCGGCTTGTTTCCACGCTGACCACGTCCTGTGATTTCAACAAGGCCGTCCACGGCTTCCATAATCGCTTCCGCTAGATTTTCACAGAGTGCACGATCGGAGTTGCTTGGACCATGCGCCTCGATGCTATAGACGATGCCGCCGCGGCGGCCGAGGGTCCTGCCATACTGATGTCCTGGAAGCTCGGTGCCGGCAGGAAATGTATTGACCGTAACGGTTGCTCCCTGACCTTTTGAGCTGGACAGACTGGCAAAGTGATAACCGCGATCGCCAAGCTGCAGCTGCCACATATCCGATGTAGATCCAGCCTGTGTCTCATCTTCCTGACCAACAGGCGTGATACCTGGAAGGAACCCACGGTCGATCAGAGCATCCACCAAATGCTGGGGAGTCAAAAGCTCCGTCTGTAGCGTCCACACGGATGCCCTTGCAGTATTGCGGGCGGCTGTTTCATGTACCATTTCGTTCTCAATCCTATCGCCGCGCAGATACCGGCATACGCATTCATTCTAGCCCCTATTCGCTTAGCCTGTAACCATACGCCTTAAATGCAGACATCCCTGCACCCGGCGGACCAGGTGAAGGGATGTACATTCAACCAAAGATTATGCAAGCTTGCGGCGGCGAGCGCGGACAACCAAGCCCCCAAGACCGGATGCCAGCATTCCCATCGCTGCCCACTCGCCTGGCTCAGGAACTGGGGAGGACACGGTGATGTTCAGGTAGTCAACACCCTTTGGTGCTGCAGATGTACCTGAAAACTCCCACGTTCCAAGAAGATTACGAGTCTCGCTCACTGGAACATTCATAAAGTCACGGAGCGGGTCAAGCCAAAGTCCGCCGGTGTATTCAACGGTTCCGCTGTAGTTGAACTCTGGGCCATTTGATCCAGCATAAGCATAGGTGTTTTGCAGAATCGTTGTGTTGCCTTCGAGGTAGACAATGCTCTTGGCAGAATTGGTGACCTGGAAGAGGTTGTCTACGAGGCGGATGTAGAAGTTGCCGGTTCCGGTAACCGATGTAAGGTCGCCACGGTCCTTGACAAAGTAGACTTTATCGACTCCAGTAGCTGCGGAACCGGTGACATTTGAGTTGTCAATACAGTTGCCGGAAAAAAGTGTGTAGGTATCAGCGGCATTTGCGCTGCCTGCGACGGACAGGGCCAGGACTGCTGCTGCCGATGCGGTAAAAATTTTAAGGTTCTTCATTGATGTTCCAATCGTCTTCAATTGCCGGTTATCGTAGACCAGCGTTCGTCTGAGCAATTGTGCATGTAGTTCCAGGCCTGATTGATTCTGGCTTTCACACTGCGTTTGCTTCACGGATAGAGGTGATGCAGGACGTATGCCAATCAGCCCACACGCAACTATTTATTTTTTGACTGTCGGTGCGCGGTACACTGCCAACCGACCGAACATCGCGATGCTATATAATCCCCCGGGTTACGGAGAGCCAAAATGAACCGGATCAATACACTTCAGACCAGCGCAGTCATCGTCGCCTGTTCCCCTATTGACAATGCTTATCCACCGTCTTTGCATCCTTTATTGGATGATGTATGCGGAC
>CAIWTR010000356.1 GCA_903915615.1 uncultured Armatimonadota bacterium | reverse complement strand
GTTACGGTCTGGGTCATCGCCGGTGTCGCGCGGTGTCGTCTTCGCCTCGGCAAATCGGTCGCGGTAAACAATATAGGTGACATTCTTCGATGGAGGACCGGTACGCTTGCTCGAAAGCACACCAATGCGCGAGCCATCCTTGGAGAGCCAATACTGCTCGACCTTCAAACCATCCGGCAGGACTGGAGAAATCTGCGCTTCGATGACATCGCCAAATGTACGCCGATAGATATGCTCTCCGCGCCGGAATGTAAACCCTTTATCTCCTGGTGTCCAGCGAACATCTGCCTCAGCATCGGCCGTGCGCGTAAGTCGCAGCGGTTTTGCATCCGGAGAAAGCGCCAAGCGGTAAATGTCGCCCTTGTAAGTGAGCAGCAGCTCGGTTCCCGATTCGGAAAGCACTGCCTCCGCCACGCCTGGATACGACTTTCGTGGCTCTTTGCGCTCCTTATCCTTTTCCTTGTCGGCATCCTCAAGGGCTTTGCGCTCCTTGTCCGTCAGGCCCTTGCGGGACTCGAGCACTTTCTGCTCTTCCGCAAGCTGCTCTAAGACTTTAGCGATGTCTCTATCGACCGTTCGGAACATTTCTGGTGATGTCAGCCGGGTCGTCTTACCGCTGGAGCGTGTGTAGAGGTAGATATCGGCACCCACGGATGTCTTCAATCCCACCTGATACGGTGACCATTGATAGATCAACTGCGATCCATCATTGCTCCAACGCATCCCGCTCGCTCCGCGTCCAAGCAGCGACTTCTCAGGGTAGAGCTGTTCCAGCGTCAGGCGCTGGTCGGCCTGCGGTGCGTTTATGACAGCGGCGACAGAAATAACAGGAATAGCACATGCCAGAAGAGCGGCAAGATAATTATGGTTGCGCATTTCTACCAATTATCACGTCCAATGAAATATTTTTTAGATGTACGATGCGCGTGTGGGTTTGCAAGATTCTGTCAGTATCCTAAAAGGCATCGGACCAAAGTCGGTTCGCCTGCTGGCGAAGCTTGATGTCCATACAATCGATGACTTGCTTCACATGTTCCCGAAGCGGTTTGAAGACCGTACGCAGACATCGCCACTGGCAGCCTGCACCGATGGCGAAGCCGCCTACGTAACGGGTATCGCCGAATCGTTTTCTGAACGCCGGGTACGTCACGATCTCACGCTCACCAAGCTCATTTTCCATGATGATGCAGGCGATGAAGGGGAAGCCGTGTGGTTTCGACGCGTCCTCTCACCCGCACAGCAAGCACGCATCATCGGGATGCGCATCACACTCTTTGGCAAAGTGAAGCGCGGATACGGAAAAGTCGCGCTGCAAAATCCTGACATTAATGTTCTTGCGACAGTGGGTGGGACCGACACGCCAGACCTTGGGCTTATGCCGGTTTATGGCCTCACTGATGGTCTTACTCAGGCCAATCTTCGGGAATGGGCGGAAGCAGCCCTGACAACGTACGCCCCAACACTGACAGACCTCCTGCCGGGGACGCTTCGGGCGAAACACCAGATGCCGCACCTTATGACGGCGATAAAGGACATGCACATTCCATCGTCCGAGCGGCATCATGAGACCGCTCGCCGCCGCTTTGCCTATGAAGAACTGCTCATCCTTCACGGCGTCCTCCAGTCTCGCCGGATACTCCTAGCTGACAAAGCCGCTCCCGTCGTCAACATAGACCGGCCAATATTTGATGCCTTTGTGAGAGCGCTACCCTATGAACTTACCAGTGGCCAGGTGGATGTCATCGATGATGTTATAAAGTCGCTCCGTCAGTCTTCCGGGATGGTGCGCTTAATCCAAGGAGATGTCGGCTGTGGAAAGACGGTGGTAGCCGCGGTCGGACTCTTGGCAGTGCTCGCTTGCGGCTTGCAGGGTGTCTTCCTCGCCCCAACGGAGCTCCTGGCTCGGCAACAGCTCGTCGTCCTCCGAAACCTCCTCGAGCCACTCGGCT
>CAIWTR010000355.1 GCA_903915615.1 uncultured Armatimonadota bacterium | reverse complement strand
CTTGCACCGGTGATGCTCGCAGCGCTTTTCTGGAAGCGATCTACCAAATGGGGTGCACTTGCGGCAACGGTATGGGTGGTTGGCTGTGTCTTTGCAAACTGGCATTTGACCAACATCTCAGATGCCATTGCTCCTAAGCCTCCAAAGCGCCCAGCGGCATCCGCGATGCGTGGCGGTCCTGCTGCTGGCGGTGGCCCAGGTGCGGGTGCTCCTGCATTGCCAGGTGGCATACAGGCAGTAGCTCCAGGTGCACAGCCAGGCGGGACTCCACAGGTTACCGGTGATGGCCCAACGCCTGCTCCATCTGTGCTACAAACCGCTCAGGGTGGTGCTCCAGGCGGCGCCCCTGAAGGAATGCGTCCTGCAGGACCAAGTGCCGGCGGACCCGGAGGTCCGGGTGCAGGTGGACCTGGTGGACCAGGCGGAAAGAAGAAGCCACCGACTGCGGTACGAATCTTCCCACAGCTGGGTGATATGTTCCTCCGAGGACCAGTCAACGTGACCATTTTCGGGTTCCTTCCGGTCTTCCCGATGGTGGTTGGGTCTGCGCTTCTGATGCTTTTAGTGTCGCTGATCACCCCTCCACCAAGCAAAGCCACGATTGATAAGTACTTTTCGAAGTAGTTTCGAAAATCATTGACCATAGAGGGGATATCGCAAGGTCATCCCCTCTTTTTTTTGAGGTAATTTCTTCTCATGTCTGAACCCGTATCCCAAGAGCGAATCGATGCCGCCAAGGCACAGCTTGACAACCACCTCGTCGATGTCATCAACTGGCACTTTTCACCCGAAACTGGGAGTCCATTCTGGTTGGAATGGGCGAAAAACGCCGGCTGGGACCCGCGGGAAGAAGTCAAGTCTGCAGATGATTTGATCAAATTCCCTCACTTTCAAGATGAGTGGCTCCGGGATGAGCAAAACGAGCGCTGGGTACCAAAGCAATGGACAGGTCGCCCATTTGTTGTGTTCGAAACGGGTGGAACCACCGGGATGCCAAAGCAGCGCATCGGCTGGGATGACCACAAGTTTGACTACGAAGAGTTTAGTGACCATCTGGATGATGAGTTCTTCCCAAAAGGTGGCAACTGGCTGATGCTTGGTCCAACGGGACCTCGTCGTCTGCGCCTTGCGATTGAACATCTCGCAAACCACCGTGGTGGTTCCTGCTATCACGTCGATCTTGATCCACGCTGGGTCAAGCGCCTCATCGCCGACAAAGACTTTGAAGCAGCCAAGAAGTACAAGCGCCACTGTGTTGAGCAGGCTGCCGTCATTCTCAAGCATCGCAAGATTTCCTGTCTCTTCACCACACCGCTTTTGCTTGAGGCTCTCGATGAGCTGATCAATGTCCCGGATGCCGGTATCAAGGGCGTCTTCTGCGGCGGCACGCAAATGACGCCACAAACGGTGCGCTTCTCCGTTGAGGAAGTGCTGGACAACCGAGCGCAGTTTGTCCCAACCTATGGAAACACGCTCATGGGACTCGCCTGCTCACGGCCAATCAGCGCAGCCGATAAGTACTCGATCACCTACCATGCGCCTCAGCCACGTGCTGTTCTCCGGGTTGTCAATCCAGACCAAACCGAAGAGACCGTCCCATATGGCGAATGGGGACGTGTAGAGCTCACAACACTCACAAAAGAGTTCTTCATGCCACGCTTCTTAGAGCGGGATGAAGCCATCCGACGTGAGCCATTTGGCCGCTTTGCATGGGATGGTGTTGCAGAAGTACGTCCATTTGGAGCGCTGAGCTCTACGACCATCGAAGGCGTTTACTAAATGTTGCAAAAGGTAGCCCCATGGAATCGACTCCGGGGACCCGGTGGCGATGGGGATGCCTCATCGGTCCGCCCGCCGGACTTGAAATCGGTCAAGTGGTCGCTCCCCCTCCCGGGGAGCGGCCATGCCAGCATCGTGGAACAAGGTGGCCGCTGGTTTACTTGCACTGCAGACCCAACATCGGGGCAGCACCTCGTCCACTGCATCAACCCGGGAACCAAGGCCATTGAGTGGACGATAAAATCGCCATTCTCGCAGTATCACCGCCACGAGTTCAATACCTTTGCCAGCACAACGCCCGTTGTATGTGCCAAAGGCGGTGTAGCACTCGCGCCATCCGGCACAAGTGAGCTACAAGTCTTTGGCTTCTCCCTGATGGGTAAGAAGACCTGGTCGATGGACCTCGGTAAGTTTCCAACGCAACATGGTCATGGAGCATCTCCAACCATCGTCGGAACGACCGCAATCGTTGCAGCGGAACCTGACTTTGCGATGGGTGGGATTTTTGCCATCGATGTCGCATCCGGGAAAGTGAAGTGGCACCACAAGCGGATGTCTGCGGATGCACCTTATGCTGCGCCTCTAGTGACATCGATTGGTGGCCGCGATACGGTCATCGTCCCTAGCACCGCCTTCGGACTCACGGCGCTCGACCTAGCTACGGGTGAGCTCGTCTGGCAGCTCAAAGACTCACCCTTTACACAGCGCTGCGTTGGCGCTGTCACTCGAAATGGTGACATGTTCATCGTCACAACTGGCAGCGGTGCGGGTTCACGTCTGGCAATAGGTTTCGAACTTGCCAAATCTGGTCCACCGGTTCAGAAGTGGTCCCTAAACCGTGCAACAAGCTACGTCCCAACGCCACTCACCATTGGTAAAGACACCATTTTCTGGGGTGACAATGGCATCGTCCTGCGCGTCAACGCAGCAACCGGGACGACGGTTTATCAAGAGCGAATCGCCGATGCCACATTTGCATCACCTATTCACATGCAAAATGCGATGCTAAACATCACCAGAAAAGGTGAAGTCATTCGCGTCACGGATACGGCCCAGCCTGGAACGCCCACTGTTCTGGCTCTGGGTGAAGAATCCCATGCATCCCTTAGCGTCTTTGGCAGCCAGGTGGTTGCCCGCACCCTGTCCAAGGTCCATGTTCTGGCCTGACATCAAAGGAACAACGTTATGTCCATTCCAACCATTCCTGTCCTCCGCAAGGGTGTAGAGTACGCATCCTATGACCATGTCGAGCTGAAAAGTGTTCGCACCGGTGATGTCATTGCACGCGTGGCTCAGGCAAATGCAGCGCTGATCAAGCGCGATCTTCGCCGCCTTGACCGTAGCTGCCTCGCGGGATTCTCCATTACGGACCTGGTTGCGATGACCAATGAAGCAGGGCGTCACTTTATGGAGTCAACCCTCCCGGTGGGCGACCAGCTGCAAACTCCGGAGGATTACATCCACCAACTGTCGGAGACAAGCGGACTTCCGCACTCGCTCGTGCGCCGCAACATGGCAAAGCTCCATCAGGTCTTTACCGAAATCGAAACGATTCTCGCTGGGCTGAGCCGTGGGCTTAGCCTAAATGTGCTGGACAAGCTCCATGGCCAGCAAAACGGCATCCCTGTCGCCTACTTCCCCACTGCAAACTTTCTTGCTGTCGTTCTACCGAGTAACTCGCCAGGTGTGAACTCCCTCTGGATGCCAAGTATTGCCCTGAAAACACCTCTTGTCCTAAAGCCAGGTCGCGAAGAACCGTGGACCCCATTTCGGATCATCCAATCCTTCATCGCTGCTGGCGTCCCAGCCGAAGCCTTTTCCTTCTACCCAACAGACCACGAAGGCAGCGCTGCG
>CAIWTR010000354.1 GCA_903915615.1 uncultured Armatimonadota bacterium | reverse complement strand
CGGTTACTGGATGGCATCCGGCGGAAACAGCGGGATGCGAAGATAAAGAAGATGTTTAAGAACAGTGGACTGGGTGACGACGATAAGGACTGATGAAACAGCTCAGACGTATGATGGTCTGATTCTCGAAGCCGGTCGTGGACAGTATCTGGTCCAAACGACAGATGGCGCCAAGGTACGCTGCAAGCTACGTGGCAACCTCAAGAAACGCCTGACATTTACCGAGACGGCAAATCATTCCCGGCGCGTTGAAAAAGTCAAAAAGCTCCAGGAAACGGACCCATGTGCGGTAGGTGATCGTGTCGCGATTGCCATCGATTTCACGAGCGGCGAAGGCGTTATCGAGCACGTCTATGAGCGCCGCGGGATTTTGGCGCGTCAGAGTGGCAATGAGCGCGAGCGCCAGACCCTTGTTGCAAATCTCGAGCTCGCTGTCATCGTTTTTGCCGTTGCCGAGCCGCGTCTTGACCCCTACAAGCTCGACCGCTTTCTCGTTCTTGCCGAGGATAATGACCTTGAATGCGTCATTGTCATCAACAAGTGTGATCTTCCACCAGACTCCGACATTGATGCCTATTGTAAGCTTTACGAAGACATCGGGTACCAGGTCATTCGTACGAGCAAGGCCACTGGGGATGGGATTGAAGAGCTCCGAGATGCCTTATCTGGCAGGATTTCCGCGCTATGTGGCCCAAGCGGCGTCGGAAAGTCATCCCTGCTTAACTGCCTACAGCCTGGACTCGCGCTGAAGATTGGCATCACCGGTGATGTCACCCACGCCGGCAGGCATACAACTGTCCGGGCCAGTCTCCTGCCGCTCGAGTGCGGCGGTTGGGTCGCGGATACGCCGGGTCTACGTCAAGTCGAATTTTGGGACCTGCCCCCGGATGACATCGCGTGGTGTTTTCCAGAAATGTCCTCCGTCGTCAATGACTGCCGATTTGCAAACTGCCGGCATGACAGCGAACCGGGATGCGCAGTGAAGGCTCAACTTGCAAAAGGAAAGCTGTCTGAACATCGCTATACAAGCTACCTCTCGATGATTGCCCCTAAGGCGCTCAGCTAAAAACCTCATTTCACAGCCTTATGGGGCTGGAGTGTGCTTCCGGTAGAATAATCAGTAATGGACACAACCCCTGACACCAGCTGGAAGCGTTTTTTCGAAGCGCTGGGCCCTGAGGGCTATCTCTCAGAGACATTCACAAAGAACACAGATGCCGAAGTGGATTTTGTGATGGATGTCTGCGGGCTGACGCCAGGGATGAAAATTCTGGACATGGGATGTGGACCAGGTCGCCACGCTCTAGGGCTCGCAAAACGCGGACTCAATGTGGTTGGCGTGGATTTTTCCGATAAATTCATCGACTTCGCACGCTCTGCCGCCGCCGACTGCGGTGTCTCCGACCTGACGGAATTCGTCGTCGCCGATGCACGAGACTTTGTCCGCGCACGTACATTCGATGCAGCCGTTTGCCTTTGCGAGGGTGGCTTTGCTCTCTTGCAAACCGATGAAGACAATGTGAGAGTCCTTCGCCACATCGCCGCCAGCCTCAAGCCCGGCGCACCATTCCTCCTGACAACGATGAATGGCTACCGCACGATTCGCTTGGCGGGTACCGCAACCGATACTGTTCTGGACTCCACGACGATGGTTGAATCCTGGATTCAGGATGACGGGACTGAGCTCAAAGGGCGGCATTTTATTGTTCCGGAGCTTGAGCGGATGCATCGTCAGGCCAGCCTCACCGTCGAAGCGGTCTGGGGCGGCACGGCAGGCGGCTGGGGTCGTCGTCCCCTTGAATGGGATGAGATGGAAGTGATGTTCCTCTCGCGCAAGGTTGGAATAAACACGCAACCGTAGGCTAGTGCAACGCCGATGACTTGCTTCTCCATACCGGAATGTCAATTTTTTAGGTGTTGATGCGTACCCTCCTCAAGTAGAGAATTCAGGCTGACGGGACTGAGCACAAAGATCGGAAGTGATGTTCCTCTCCCGCAAGGTTGGGATTAACACGCAACCGTAGCAGTTACACAGCTGCGCCAACGGCGTTACGCCAAGCGTTCTCGCACCGACAGCTCGTATTTCGATGCGCTTCGTCCCTAAAACTAGCAGGTAATTCTGTCGCGCTTCGCGTATCGCACAGCATGCAAATCTCTACCGCTCCCAACGAAACCCTCTGGTACCGCCACGCCGCGTCAGACTGGAACAAACAGGCGCTTCATCTTGGAAATGGCTACATCGGAGCATCTTTCTACGGAAGCATCCCGGAAGAACGCATCTCCATCAGCGAAAAGTCTTTCTGGACGGGTGGGCCTGGCGATGGAAACGTTCCGCGTTACGGTATCCGCGAGGGCGGCCGTGATGTTGTCGGTGAGCTAAGAAAACTGATTCTTGCCGGGCGGGTCGAAGAGGCGGATGCGCTCGCCAGCCAGCGCTTTATGGGCGACTATACGCACTTTGGCGGTCTCTCCACGCTTGGGCATCTGTCCATCAAGACCGGCCACGATGCCGAATCATCCAAGGACTACATCCGGAGCCTGCACCTTCCAACCGCAACAGGAAATGTCACGTCTACAAACGCGGGCACAACGTACACCCGCACGATGTTCTGCTCCTATCCGGACCGTGTGCTGGTCATTAACATCAAGGCAAGCCGCCCGGGAGCGCTGTCCCTCATTGTCAGGCAGGAGCTTGCGCATACGAAACGGGATCCGAAAGTTACCGTGGATGCTGACCGTGGTTCGATCAATATCGATGGCAATATCGATGACAACAACCGCCCATACGCGGTTGGTATTCGGGTCCTCCGCAAGGGCGGAACCCTGTCGACGGTTGGTACGGATGCACTGGCTGTTTCCGGGGCCACCGAGGTCACGATCATTCATGCCCTGGCGACCAACTATAAGCTCGAGCCCCCGTTGTACAAAGGAACCCCACCGCGCCCGGATGTCGATAAGTGGGTCGAATCAGCTGCGAAACGTGGGTTCGCAAGCTTACATCGACGCCATTGCAAAGATGTCGGTTCTCTCTACAACGCTGCCAAACTTACGCTTGAGCCACCCGTTCGCGGACTGGATGCCATTCCGACCGATGAACGCTGGAAGCGCTACGCGGCTGGCGACACGCGCGATATTGGTTTGAAAGTCCTGGCCTTCAATGTTGGGCGCTATCTCTTGATCGCGGCGAGCCGGCCAGGCGCGCTGCCAAGTGGTCTCCAAGGCGCATGGAACGCCAATTATTCGGCGCAATGGAGCGGCAACTACCAAGTTAACATCAATGTTCCACTCATCTACATGGGAGGCGCATCGCTGGGGCTTGCAGCCTGCAATGAACCATTCATGGATTGGATCAGCGCGCAGGCGATTCCGGGCCGCGATGTTGCGAAAGCCTACTACGGCACCAAGGGCTGGGTGACCAACGCAACGGGAAACATTTGGGGCTATGCCGCAAATGGCCTTGACCTTGAATGGGGCCTCTTCCCGAGTGGCGCAGCCTGGCTTTGCCGGCATCTTTGGGAGCAGTATCAGTTCACCGCTGACAAGACCTTCCTGAAAAAGCAAGCGTATCCAGTCATCTGCGATGCGGCTTTGTTCTGGCTGGAAAACCTGCAGGAGCACAAAGGTGAGCTCGTAGCGATTCCATCCGTGAGCGCTGAACAGCGCTCCGTCAATGGCTTTCTTGAAATCCCCTATCAGGATGTTGTCTTCATCCGGGATCTCTTCCGCAATACGCTCAAGGCAGCGGCGGTGCTTGGAAAGCAGGATAGTTTCACCAAGCGCGTTGCAGCCGCCCTCGCGCGTCTCGCGCCTCTTCGTATCGGAAAGCATGGCCAGCTGCAGGAGTGGCTTCCGGATATCGACGACCCGATGTGTCGCCACAGGCACTTTATGCACCTTTCGGCATTGCATCCATGTGATGAAATCGATGTCCGCCGAGACACTGCGTTGGCGGATGCCATCCGGGTGTCGATGAATATGCGCGGGGATGGCAGCAATAAAGAGCGTCTCGATCCAAAGTACACGGATAAGTGGCCGTGTAAGTGCAGGCACGTTGGCAGCCCACGCGATGAACACATTGGCGGGAACTGGTCCCGTTCCTGGAAGGTCTGGCTTTGGGCCCGGTTGTTCGATGGCGACCGTGCGGACAAGATTTTGGGTGAGTTGATTGGCGAGGCGGGGATGGAGAATATGTGCCAGTATCAGCAGGTTCCACCAAACCGTACGCCGATGCAGCTGGATGGCGCGATCACAACCCCGGGAGCCATCACGGAGCTGCTGGTACAGAGTCATTTAGATGCGCTTGAGCTGCTTCCAGCGCTTCCGGGTGCGTGGGCTAGCGGGAAGCTTGCGGGTGTTTGTACACGCTTTGGCTGGGATGTAACCGTTACGTGGAGAGCGGGTCAGTTGGTAACCGCTGTCATCAACGCCAAGCGCGCTGGGGAGCACATTGTCCGGTATGGCAACCGTGAGGTGCAGCTCACGTTGGAACGTGGGCAATCCGTTGTGCTTGGTTCAGATTTGGTAATGATCGAAGGGTAATCTTCGGCTCGTAATCGTAGCTCAGTTGTTCGAGCTACATTACGGTGGCAAAAATAACACCAGCCGGACTGCGAAGCAGTCCGGCTGGTGCGTTCTAAGGGTGGGATGGACCCGCCTCTGGGCGTCATCATGACACCAGGAGCAAGCCCTGGGGCTAAATTAGCCCGCGAGCCCTTCCCGGAGATTATCACTATTCAATTTTCAATGACCCTCCTTTCAGTGTGGTGTCACGAGTGTACCTATTTTGCACACTCTTGTGAAGCCCTCTCAGCCATAAATGGCAACCTCTTGCAACGGTAGAATAATTTCATGGAAACGGCACCTCGAATTGGCATCGTCATGGGTAGTACATCGGATTGGGAAACGATGCGTCATGCGCATGAGACATTGGACAGATTCGATGTTCCACACGAATGTAAAGTGGTTAGTGCGCATAGAACACCGGCCCTGATGGCGGAATATGCAGCGACGGCCCGGGAGCGTGGCATCCAAGTCATCATCGCCGGTGCCGGCGGAGCCGCCCACCTCCCAGGAATGATCGCCGCACAGACATCCGTTCCAGTCCTCGGCGTCCCCGTCGAAAGCCATGCTCTCCGTGGTCAGGACTCACTTCTCTCCATCGTCCAAATGCCCGCCGGAATCCCCGTTGGAACCCTGGCCATCGGTAAGGCTGGCGCAACCAATGCCGCCCTCCTCGCAGTGGCCATTCTTGCTAACACCGACACGCAGCTTCTCGAAAAACTGGATGCCTTCCGCGCCAATCAGACATCCACCGTTCTCGCAGCAGAGCTCCCGGTGAACGTATGACACCAATTCTCCCAGGATCTACAATCGGTATTTTAGGGAATGGTCAGCTCGGCCGGATGACCACACAGGCAGCGATTCGTATGGGTTACAACGTGGCTTGCTATGGCCCGGATGTCGCTCCGACGCCTTGCGGCCAGGCCGGTGCACGCGAAGTGCAGGGTGCCTACGATGACCTTGAAGCCCTCGCGGCTTTTGCTCAGTCTGTCGATGTCATGACGTTTGAATTTGAGAATGTCTCGACGGCAGCGACCGATGTCGCATCGGAGCATGTCCCCGTTCATCCAGCTGGGGCCGTGCTTCACACAACACAGGACCGTATTCGTGAGAAGGCCGCACTGGTTGATGCGGGAATCCCTGTTGCGGGCTACACCGTTGTCCATCAGGCAAGTGACCTTGCCGGCGCTGCGTATCCAGGCATCCTGAAAACCGCGCAAAGCGGCTACGATGGCAAAGGCCAGAAGCTAGTGCACAACGCCGCCGAAGCAACCGATGCGTTTACAGCGTTTGGCGGTGTCCCATGCGTTCTTGAGGCACTTGTCCCGTTTTTGTGGGAGGGGTCCGTCGTCGGTGCGCGTAATGCCGCAGGCGATGTCGCCCTCTATCCCCTCGTTCAAAACATTCACACAAATCATATTCTGGACACAACACTGGTCCCGGCTCCACTCGCAGCTACGGAGCTACAGGCAAGCGCGGCGGCACTCGCTGAGCGTATCTTGGACAGCCTGGATGTCATCGGTGTGATGTGCATCGAAATGTTCATCACCACTGATGGCATTATTGTCAATGAGCTTGCGCCGCGCCCGCATAACTCAGGTCACTGGACGATTGAAGGTGCTGTCACGAGTCAGTTCGAGCAACATGTTCGCGCGGTGTGTGGCTTGCCGCTTGGTAGCACGGAGCTCCGCGCGCCAGCGGCGGCGATGGCCAACCTCCTTGGCGATTGCTGGCCAGACCCTGACTTTGTCGGAGCCCTCGCGGATCCACGGGTCAACCTCCACCTTTACGGTAAGCAAACGGCCCGTATCGGACGCAAAATGGGTCACCTGACGGCTGTCGGCGCTACGGTACGTGATGCATCCGATGCAGTGACCGCGGCACGATCTCGCCTAAAATCCACGCATTAGCCCCCTGACTCCGTGCTGGAGAGTGAATCTCTCACGCTATCTGCTGACCGGGGGTTGGCATTTTGCCCACATCGTGGAATTATGCTGAACATGACCCGAAGAACTGCTCTTGTCCTAAGCATTCCTACAGCCATGGCTGCATCCGCCATCATGATCACGAATACCAATGCCTTCAAGGCAGCAACTCCCGTCAAGGCTGCAACATCGTTTTTGTCAACCCTTGACCAGGCACAGGTAAAAGTTGCGCAGTACGACTTTGATTCAGATGAGCGCTTTAACTTCCATTTCATCCCCAAGGAACGAAATGGCCTTGCATTCCGCGCAATGAATCCTGCGCAGCAAGCGGCCGCCCTGGAGCTGATGTCCAGCTGTCTTTCACAGCTCGGAATGGACCGTGTAAGGTCCATTCGTGACACCGAACTCGTTCTTCGCGCCATGGAAAATGCCGCACCTGATTACCGAAACCCAGATAAATACTTTGTGACCATCTTTGGGACGCCTTCAAAGGACAAACGCTGGGCTTGGCGCTTCGAAGGGCACCACGTAACGCTGAACTGGACGATGGAAGGTGACAAGGTCGTCGGAAGCACCCCGCAGTTCTTCGGCAGCAACCCGGCGCGTATCCCAGCAGGTCAGAACATGGCTGGCTTCCGACTCCTCCCCAAGGAAGAAGACAATGGCCG
>CAIWTR010000353.1 GCA_903915615.1 uncultured Armatimonadota bacterium | reverse complement strand
AAGCACTACTTTTCTGTTGTTTTTTTGAGCCTGACCCCTCTTCGTAAACAGCAGGTCGTCCGTTCGATCCGGATCGTCGGCTTAAGCATTTTAGGATAGGAAAGCCCCTCAGATGAGGGGCTTTTTTCGTGGGTGGTGGAGTTTGACCCCAATTTTGACACCAATTATTGGTGGAGACAATGGTTGCCAGACCCCATTTGGCATACCCGAGGCTACAGATCTTCAGTTCTGAATTCGCTATAGCCTTCGTAGTAATAGCTCACATCGATGCCCTTCATAAACAATGCACGATCATGAATCTGATCGGTTAGGGCTTGTTTCAAGAGGACCTTGATTTCGACATCTTTCACCGGACTGCGCTGCATCGCTGAGAGGTAATCGTCTTTATCAACTTGATTCCAATCCACGACAAGCTGAAGCCCGCGCTTTAGCATCATGTCAAGCCAAATGCGTGTTGCACGTCCATTCCCCTCACGAAAAGGATGCGCCACGTTCATTTCGACATACTTCTCGACAATTTCATCAAAGGTGCCTTGGGGCATCGCATCTATATGGTTGAGGGATGCTTCCAGATACATCAACGGCGCAAAGCGAAAGTTACCTTTGTCAATGTTGACATCGCGGATGTTGCCAGCAAAAGCATAAACATCCGAGAACAAGTAGCGGTGTATAAACGCCAAACCTGCAAATGTGCCGACATCCACCTTCTCAATGTCGCCCGTATCGAAGAGCTGTTTTGCTCGTAGTTTGCTAAGGCGCTCTTCCGCTTTTGCAAGCTCGACCTGGCTCGTGATGTTTAGTTTACTTTCCAGGATCATGCGTCAACGTACTCCGTATTACGTTCCAAGGCTCATGTGAAGCTGCGATTTGATTCGAAGACAAAGCGGTGCTGGCAATGAGAAGTTTCGTCCCGATAGACGAATAGTACGACAATCTCCGGTCCAATTATAGCAGTATGGGTTGTGGGTTTTGTCGGGCAGAAACATGAACCAGAACAGATGCTTGATCGACCATTGCACAGATTCGTAAGTGCTATTAGAGTCAAGTGAATCACCGTATCCAGCATGGGTCTAGGTCCATCAAACCGAGACAAATCCACCGTCTAAACAATTGGTGTCAAAGTACATTCGCTTGACACCGGTTTGACAGCAATTCCCCCGACCTAGATGTAAAGACACTCGTTGACTGCATGGTTTCCTGACATTTCCATAGGCTAAACGGGCATTTTGGTGGTGGAGGGCTTACCACAACTGTGGAAGATGGGTGTTGGGATGAATAGCAGGTCAAGCCCTTTTTCCGCTAACAATCAGTGTTTTCTGGTGATGTGGTGTTTTCACTTTTAGCCGAACCAGAATAAAGGCCATCAATGAGCAGCCTTTCCATTTGCTCCATCACCTCTCCTTTCTATCGGAATTCGACTGGGCGTAGATATCCAAAGTACCCAAGATGTCAGCGTGTCCAAGTGAGGCACAGACGACCACGTATCATGGAACAGCACGATACTGGTGCGTATGTTAGAATCGAGCACTCCCATAAGTTACAGGCTCCTCCGATGGGAAAAATTTCGTGTTACAGGGTGTAAGTATGAAATACGTCGGGCCCATTGTCGCGGTGGTCGCCACGATGACTCCAATTGCAACCCTTGCAATCGTGTGTCCGGATGCATCCGCATCGCAAGTTGCGAAAATCCAACAAAAAGCGACCAAAAAACCTGTAGCAACCACAACATTCACCACTGCTGTCGTTCCATTTCTAACTAAGTATTGCATTCCATGCCATGGCCCAACAGTCTCCAAAGGCGGCATCACGCTTCATGACATCAGCCGTAACCTAGCCGTAGGCAAGGATATGGACCTTTGGAATTTGGTCCTCAAACAGCTCGTTTTGTCCGAAATGCCTCCATCCAAGGCAAAGCAACCTCTGGTTACCGATGTCAGCAAGGTCATTGACTGGATTAATGCTGAACTGAACAAATCAGGCAATGCAGCAAGCCTCTATCAAAAGCTTGAGCATCCCGATTATGGCAATTTAGTGAGCCATGACAAGCTGTTCAGCGGCGAGATAAAGACGAAGCCATTTTCTCCCGCACGATTATGGAGAACCAGTCCAAATGTGTTTGACAACATTAAGTCCAACTATGGCGGCGATGCTCGAAGTATCAGACAACCTTTCCTTGTCGAAGACAGGAAAGGAATTAAAGAGTATGCCAACCTGTTGTTTGCCGATTCAGCCGTTGTTGATGTCCTCCTCGCGAATGCCGGCTATTGCGCAGATCAACTCATACAAAAGGAACGCCTCTACAGGGACATCGCATCGCAACCGAATGCACCCAATCCAGACCAATTAGATGCTGCCGCGTCGCAACATTTTAAAAAGGTTGTCTTTCGTGATCCCACCAAAGATGAGTTGACAAAGTACGCCGGTCTTTTCAGCTCTTCTGCAAAAGATGGTGGAAATTCTGAAGCGTTGCGAGTGATGCTGATGGCGATCATGATGCATCCTGAATCGGTCTACAGAGTTGAAATCGGCCTCGGCGAGTTGGATGCAGCTGGTCGCCGGATGCTGTCATCCACCGAGCTCGCCTTCGCCATTTCATATGCCCTAACAGATCAACGCCCGGACCGTATTCTCCTTCAGGCCGCAGAATCTGGGAAACTAAAGTCCAAAGAGGATGTCCGCGCACAAGTCTCTCGGATGCTCGAGGATGAATCCCTGGAGAAGCCACGAATACTGCGATTCTTCCAGGAGTTCTTCGGATACAACCAGGCACATGTGATTTTCAAAGATGAAGCACGCTCAGGTGGGTTCCGCTATTACGGTGAGGACTACCCTGTTATCTATGAGCGGGATGCTGATCTTTTTGTGTTGAACATCCTCACAAAGGATAAAGATGTTTTCAAGAAGCTGTTGACATCTGATGAGTACTTTATCCTCAACAGACAGACCTTCCGAAACACTGTTTATACTTTTTACGAACAGAATAAGGAGATGATCGACAAAGGTCAGCTTACTGAAGCAAAGTCACAGGAACTACTGAAACGTCTGGACCTTAAGGATTGGAAAGAGCTTAATACTAAGTACTATTTACACCCTTTTGACCGAGGCTTTAATGGCAGTGCTACTGCGATAAAGAATATGGGAAAAGAGATTCCGACGGAGGGCCGCATTGGCCATCCAGATGAAGGCAAGTCATTTCAGGCGGTTAGCCAAGGCATGCACATTCTCTACGAGAAATATCCCATGGCCTATGACCTCAAGGATGGTGAGCAGAATTTTCTTCTACCGCAACCATACAAAAGGCCAAACCGAGCCGGCATGCTTACGCATCCCGCTTGGCTGATCTCACACTCTCTCAATGACATTTCAGATCCTATTCGTCGCGGCAAATGGATACGGCAACGCTTACTAGCAGGCGTCGTTCTGGATGTACCAATCACTGTGGATGCCACCATCCCACAGGACCATCAAAAAACACTGCGAGAACGACTATCCGTTACAGAAGCGAAAGCGTGCTGGCGTTGTCATGTACAGATGAACCCAGTAGGTTACACATTTGAGGTTTTTGATGACTTTGGGCGCTACCGCACGACAGAGGCACTTGACAAGCTGCCTAAGGTAAACGGCACCTTCCCTGTCAAGCCTGTTAACTCTCGTGGTGTTTTAGCAGGAACGGGCGAAGTAGGCATTGATGGGAACGTCAAGGATGCCTTGGAACTTATAGAAAAGCTGGCCAAGTCGAATAAGGTCAGACAATCAATCATTCGCCATGTGTTTCGCTATTACATGGGTCGCAACGAAATGCTCTCAGATTCAATGACTCTGATGGCAGCTGACAAAGCGTATCTGGACAGTGGCGGAAGTTTCAAGGCGCTTTTAATCTCATTACTGACATCCGACTCATTCCTTTACCGGAAGACACTGACAAAAGGTTAAGATACAAATCATGACACATTCACGTCGCAGCATTCTTAAAGGGATGTCATTGGGTGCCGGTAGCTTTCTCCTAGGTCCACTTTTGTCCCAGATAGAAGCGCACGCCGAGGGCAACATCGGTGCCATGCCAAGTCGTTTTGTCTTTGTTGTGAAGGACAGTGGCATTTGGCCATCGGGAATTACCCCGGCTGAATTCATGGCTAACGGTAGTAAACCGATTAATGCATCACTCGTTAACGCTACGTTGCCATCATCCATGGCGCCACTTAGACCTTTCCAGAACCAAGTGTCCATCGTGCAGGGCCTCTCTGGGAAAATGTGCCGCGGCGGTCATACAAGTCACTTTGGCATGATGGGCGTGTACATGGTTGGCAGTGAAGTCAACCCTGGTAATCCATTGCGTGCCACAGCCGATGCGGAACTGGCTAAGCTGCATCCAGCCCCTTTCAATCACGTGGCATTGGCCGTCCGAGGAGATTGGGGATCCAACAATTACGGTGGAGTCATGTATCCCGGGATCTCGGCAGTTGGCCCAGGAAAAGAACTTCCGTT
>CAIWTR010000352.1 GCA_903915615.1 uncultured Armatimonadota bacterium | reverse complement strand
GACTTTGTCATCGACAGTTTTAATGCGAACAAGCCATACGATGCGTTTATCCGCGAGCAAATCGCAGGTGATCTGCTCCCTTCTGCATCCACATCCCTTACAGCAACCCAAACCATCGCTACCGGCTACTTGGCCATTGGGACGAAGTCGCACACGGAGCGAAACACGCGGCAATTCCGCCTGGATGTCGCTGATGAGCAAATCGACGCCATCGGGCAAGGGATTCTGGGCCTCACGGTCGCCTGTGCCCGCTGCCACGACCACAAGACCGACCCGATTTCCCAGCGGGCTTATTACCAGCTGGCTGGCATTTTTCTAAGCACCGAGACGCATACGGCATCCGCGCCGACCAATCAGCAACGCCAGGGCTCGGATGGCATTTCGCTCGCTCAAGATGCTGGCGTGTACCGGCCGGCGGGTCTGACTCCCTTTGAGCAGCGACTGATGTCAAACCAGTTGGCTGGGCTTGTTCAGCAGCGCGATGAGCTGATTCAAGCGCAGCGCCGCAACCGAACTGCTGGTAATGGCGGCCTTGTCGCATTGCAATCCCGTATCAGTGTGCTTGAGCATCAGCTAAGCCGCTACGATGCATCCGGCCGACTGAAACCCTTCGCGATGGGAGCATCGGAGAAGATTATCCTCGAAGACAGCCCGATATACACACGCGGTGAGCGGACGCAACCCGGTGAAGTCGTACAGCGCGGTATCCCAGCGTTTCTCGGAGCATCGACCGAAACAGCAGTCCCGCGTACCGCGAGTGGACGTCTTCAGGTTGCGGAATGGCTGGTCTCTAAGAACAACCCGCTGACAGCGCGCGTTTTCGTGAACCGCGTTTGGCACTACCTCTTCGGGCGTGGGCTTGTCGCGAGCTGTGACAACTTTGGTGTTACGGGAATGCGTCCCGACCACCCAGAGCTCCTCGATTATCTCGCCATTCGCTTTATGGACAGCGACTGGGACATCAAGAGCCTCATCCGCGACATCATGCTCACAAAAACCTATCAGCTCGATTCGACGCCGGGGGCCAAAGCCGCACAGCTTGACCCGGAAAACATCCAGCTGTCCCACCAGCGTGTTCGCCGAATGGATGCCGAAGCGATTCGCGACAATATTCTGGCCGTGAGTGGCGATTTGGACTTGCGGGTTCCGGATGGCTCCCCGATGGTCAAAGTGGATGGTCAATTTGCGCGCAGGCCTGCGTTCGACCCACAGACATTGACAATCCCCTACCGCTCGGTTTATCTCCCGATTGTGCGCGACACCCTCCCAGATTCCCTTGCGGTATTCGACATGGCCGAGCCATCGCTGGTGACAGGTGTTCGTGAAGAGACAACCGTGCCATCCCAGGCGCTCTTCCTCTTGAATGCCCCATTTGTCATCGATGCTGCAATAAAGGCATCGGGACGTATTCCAATAGCGAGCCGGACCCAGGATGAACGGATTGAGAGTGTATTCCGGATGATCCTTGGGCGGATGCCAAGCGCCAAGGAAGTGACTGCAAGCAAGGCATTTTTGGATAGTTTTGTGCCGGAATCGCAGTCAAACAGTGGTGTTT
>CAIWTR010000351.1 GCA_903915615.1 uncultured Armatimonadota bacterium | reverse complement strand
TTGTCGCGTGGGCTATTCGGCCCGGAGGGTGGTTGCCCCGATATGGATGGTGTCTCCGGAGACGAGCTCCTGTTGGTGGATGCGTTGGCCATTAATGAATGTGCCATTTGTCGAGCCGCAGTCTTCAACGAGAATTTTGCCAGCTGGGCTGTAAATGCGGATGTGGCGGCGGGAAAGCTTGTCATCGGCGGCGATGGGAAAGTCTGTCGATGCGGGGTCGCGTCCGATGGTGATGTCACCGTTTAGTGGGATGAGCTGGCCGGCGGCGGGCCCCCCTGTGATCCGTAAGGTTATTGGGTTTGTGGCTGCCTGCATTGGCGCAGCTGTGAAACCTTGCTGGGTGGCTTGGCTTTGCGTAATGGGGCTGGCCGCGGGGGCGGTGCGGGCGGCTTCTGCCGGGACACGCTGCGTATATGCGGTGACATTTCGGAGCTGGAAGGTGAGGTTTGCGGTCCCAACCGTGATCCGGTCGCCGGGGCGCAGCACGTGGCTTGTTCCAATGCGCGTGCCGTTGACAAGCGTTCCGACCGGGCTCTGCCCGCGGTCGCTCAGCATCCAGGTTCCATTGACCTTCTGCAACAGCGCATGGCTTTTTGCAATTTGCGGGTCGCCGTAGAGTGGGATGCCATCGAGCTCTGAGCGGCCAAGCGTCATCGAATCCTGGTCCACGACAAAGTCACGGCCTTCATTTCGTCCAAGTTCTAGACGCAGCCAGGCTTCCTGGAGGAACTGCTGGACCAGACCGATAAACAGGCCGATGCTGGCGCCGGTGGTGGCAAAGCCAATCATTCGGCTGACCGCGCCGACTTTGAGGGTTGGAAGGAGATACGGGACGCACTCAAAGAGCAAACCACCGAGGAATCCGCCAAGCAGACCACCGATTGCGCCATTGCGTCCGGTTTGCACACTGCGCGTCCGGAAGCCATCCCCAAGACCAATAAAGCCGCCGATCATCATCCACGCAAGGCCGCGCGCGATGACATTTCCTAAAAACTGCGCCGGGTTTCGAACCGTCGCGGCGTAGAGGGGAGCCATTAACGACATCCCGAACTGAACACCAAGAAATGCGCAAAATGCCCCGGCGCCAATCGCTAGTGGCAGGATGCGGTAGAACTGGCGGCGTCCAGACAGCATGTGTTGCGCTGCGGCAAGGAGCACTCCCAGTAACGTCCCAAAGGCAACGGTTGCGAGCACATGCTGGCGCGCCTGTTCGGGTGTGAGTCCAACGGTGATTTCCGGGATAGGGATGATGCGAAACACATCCGTGATCAGCACCGTGATAAACGCCGCGACGAGGCCGGCGATGGGCAGCAGGGTTAGCCGGGATGCTAGATTCACGCATCCACCTCGACGCGGAAGCGCTGCGCACCAACGACCAGTGTGTCGCCGGCGACGAGCTGAGCGGAACCGGTCACACGGGTCGAGTTGACAAATGTCCCATTCGATGAACCCTTGTCAGTAACCGTGTAGCTGCCATCCGGGTTGCACAAAACCTCAGCGTGGTTACGACTGATGGTCTGATCATTTACGAGCGGGATGTCGCAGCTCATTTCCCGGCCAATGTTCATCGTCCCGGCGAGTTTGAATCGCTTTCCGGATGCTTGGCCATCCGTTGCGACAAGGACGAGCGGTCCACTCGCGGTAACGCCAGCGTTCGGGGATTGCGCTGCTGTCCCGGGTACCGGGGATGGCAGGGCATCGAGGCCGGGTAGCGGCGGCAAGGCTGTTGATGTGTTTCCCGGGCGCTGTGCCTGTGGCACAGGATCCGGGTCTTTCGGAAGCGTAACGCCAGCTTTCGTCAGCATCCCGACGACGGTGAAGCCCTTATTCTGCGCATAGCGGAAGCCTGCGTAGCCGAGTGCTACGGCGATCAGAATACCAATCCACCCGGATGACGCATCTTGCTGCGGAGCGGCAGGTTGCTGCACAACAACCGTTACCGGCGGCTG
>CAIWTR010000350.1 GCA_903915615.1 uncultured Armatimonadota bacterium | reverse complement strand
CTCCCGGGCATCATCCTGTTGGTTGTCGTCGCGCCCACAAGTCCGATCGTGTGGATTCTTGGTCTGATGTCCTTGATGCCGGCAATCCACCACTGGCGTAACCCGCTCCCAAAGCTTCCCTATTTCGATAATGTGTCGGTATCCACAAAATGGATCATCGGTGGTGTGTGGATCCTGATGGGCATTGTGTTTGCAGCCGCCTACCGATTCACATCGAATGAGTTGGCATTCCTGCGTAGCTCAGGTCTGTAGTCCACTGGCAGAACACGTGAACCCCACACGTGCGTCTGCTACAATCGCGCCATGGACAGCATCGACAATGCCCTGGGTGGCCTCGTAGCGTGGGTTAAACTTCACCCCGGAACAGCCCTTGCTATCACCATTGCCTTGCATGTCCTCGCCATCCTAATCACGACACTGTGGACCAATCGCATCACCAGTCTGTCCGCGCGCCACAAGCGCCTCTTCCGAGGCACCACCGGTAGTGATCTCGAAGCACAGGTCATGAAAACCATCGAGTCCGCACAGGAATCCGAAGCGCGGATTGAATCCCTGTCAAAAGCCGTCCAGCGCATCGATTCATCCTTCATCCAAGGCTTCAGAAAGACTGGATTCGCTCGCTACGATGCCGTCCCGGGGCAAGGCGGGATGCAGAGTTTTTCGATTGCACTCCTGGATGATGCAAACTCTGGTCTCATCCTCACCGTAATTACTGGACGTGCGGAGAGCCGGACCTATTGCAAGCCTGTCGTGAATGGCATCAGCAACATGATGCTCTCCGATGAAGAAAAGCTTGTCATTGCATCCGCAACGCTGCCGGCACAACAAGGGCTTGCCAGTAGCAGTGCGTAGTGGCCCGCCGCCGGATGAACGCTCGCTTATCGAGCGGTCCTGTAAAGGGGATGTCCATGCATACGATGTCCTTGTTCGCCGTTATGAACGCGTGATGTTTCAGCTTGCGGTGCGTCTGACGGGCAACTCGGATGACGCAGCGGACATCGCCCAAGAGGCCTTCATCCGCGGCTGGAACCACATCAAGGCATTCCGTCGTGAGGCGATGTTTTCCACTTGGATGCACCGAATTGTTGTCAATGTCTTTCTTGATAATCGGAAGAAGAACCGTAACAAGAAACACATCAGCCTGGAGCAGAGCATCGATGCAAGCCAGGAAGCAACCACGATGGACATCCCGGACACCGCTGCCGGCCCTGAGGCACTTGCTCTGGAAAGCGAGCAGCAGGTTCAGCTACACAATGCCCTGATGGAACTTCCCGAGGCGCAGCGCACGCTGATGGTCCTGTTTCACATTCAGGAAAAGACATACGAAGAGCTGGTTGAAATCACAGGGCTGCCCCTCGGTACCGTGAAGTCCCGGCTTAACCGTGCCCGACTGGCGATGCGTGACCGGCTCGGTAAACGGAATGCCGAATCATAAGCCATTGATTCACATACCGTAATTCCACCAGCAACGCATCTGGAACCTTACAGATATTTTCATCGTCACACATGTGGAAATAGCACCACAACCATGGACTGTACTACTTGGCGCGAATGCGCATCCGATCATATCGATGGCACCCTGCCCACCAAGCTGGCCCGGGAAGCCGATGCGCACGTCCTGACTTGTGCGGATTGTGCAGCAGACATGGCTGGAATTCAGACGCTCTGTGCAGACCTTACTGCACTTCCAGCTCCTGAGGTCCCTCTCTACTTTAGCGACAACATCCTTTCGAAAATCGAAGCCCAGCGTGAATCTGCAAAAGAGCCTTGGTGGCGTGCGGCTAGACTCGGCATCACGACCACGCTTGCAGGAGCAACGGTTGCATCCTTTGTCTGGATGCAGGCCCATCCAGTCGTGGATGCGCCAAACAGAATCCGTGCTGGCGCCGGGGCATCCCGTCGAATCGCCGCGCCAGCGCCTGTCGCTGCCCCCGAGCTGAACACGCGTTGGATGTTACATGCAGATGCAGCAACACCCACATTCGATGTTGAGCTGACATTGCTCTCGAAATCTGCCGGTACGGCCAAGTGCACAATCACGGGTGACCCACATGCCTACCGGTTTACGCTTGCCCCCGGTGTTGCCAACCACTTCCGCATCCCAATGTCGCTTGTGCAAAATGAAAACATCGCAACCGTAGATATCCAATGGACGAGTGGTGACACAACCCATAAGCGCATCGAGCATCACCCACTCTCGCCCGAAAGCCCGACGCCAAGACGCCAGTCATTTGGTATCCGTGACCTGCCGATCTCCGATGCTGCACGCGAAGTCGCACGTCGCTATAACATCCCGATTACCCTTCAGGATATTCCTGAAACAACACGCATCCGTGTAAGCCCTATCCACGCGACAGCTGAAGAAGCATTGACAAGTGCGCTAACCGGCAGTGGATGTACACTTGTCACAACCCCGGATGGACTGTACATTTCCGGGAAGTGACCCCAGCCAGCCTCCATCCGTACGAACATAGCATCCTCTCGGCAATAACAAACACGCGGACGCTGATGAGCGGAGATCGCATCGCGATCGCATGTTCAGGAGGCCCTGACAGCCTCGCCGCCCTTTTTTCCCTCACCGCACTGGCACGCGCAGGGCACCTCCCATTGCCAGTTTACGTGCTGCATTACCACCACGGGATGCGCGGGGCAGAAGCGGATGCGGATGCTGACTACGTCATTGAAATGGCGACACGCTGCGGTATCCCGGCGGAAGTAGGTTACGGACAGGGGATAGGCTGGAATGAGCAGCAGGCCCGTGACCACCGGTATGCGTGGCTGGTCAATGCCGCGCGCGAGCATGGTGCGAATGTCATTGTGACTGCGCATACATCCACTGATCAGGCGATGACGGTTTTGCTGCGGATGCTGCGCGGGACGCACACGGATGGCCTCGCGGGTATCCCACCGCGGCGGGAGCTGGCAAAGGGCATCGATGTCGCGCGGCCCCTACTTGGAGAAACCCGGGATGCCGGTATTGCCTACCTCAATGACAACGGTGTGGCATCACGCCATGATCCGACCAATGACAACACAGACTTTCCGCGGAACCGCCTGCGGAACACATTTGGAATGCTGACATCGGAGTTTAATGGCAACCTCACGGATGCCCTTTGCCGGATTGCGGATGCGGCACGCGATGACAGCGCCTTTATCGGGATGCACGTTCAGGGATTGCTGGACGATGCGATGACATCGGTAGCGGGCATCTGGAAAATTGCACCGCTTGCAGCAGCTCATCCGGCGCTTCGCTCGCGGGCCATCCTCGATATTTTGGCGCGCACACTTCCACAAGATTGCCATGAAGCCGCTTTAGTGGAGCTAAATGTCAGAACGCTCGCGAACGTGTTGATCAATGGAGGCAAAGTCGTGCTTCCGGGTCGTTTTCATGTGGAAGCCCGCGGTCCATGGCTGGTGTTCAGTGATAGCGGTAAGCATCCGGGGATGGCTCTGGGCATCAACCAAACCATCGGGCTGCCGAATGGCCTCCAAATCCAAATGCAGGCTGTGACTGGCGAACAGGATGTCGTTGCGGATCCATCCGGGATGAGCTGCTTTGTCACACTTCCCAGCGGGAGTAAAGGTGTCGTGTTGCGGCTTTCACGTAGCGGCGACCGGCTTGGTGCAAAGCGGAGCGTTACAGATGTCTGCCGGGCGGCTGGAATTCCACTTGAGGAACGTCCCGGGGTGTGGGTTGCTGCGTGTCCATCAACAGGGGATGTCCTGTGGGTTCCCGGGGTTCCATTTGGACAGCGCGCATTGCAGAGCGGTGTTTCGCCAACGCATTTGGTTGTGGCATCCCAACCATCCGGCGGATGCTAACCACCCGCTTCGCAATCCCGGCTTCTGATTGTCCGCGTGCTATAATTTCGGCATGGCCCTCTCCCCCGATGAGGTGCGAAAAGTCGGTTCATTAGCGCGTCTTGCGCTGACGGATGACGAAGTCGAGCACCTGACCCCCCAACTCAACGATCTCCTTGCGCAATTCGAACGCCTCCAGGCAGTGGATACAACGGGTGTTCCCGCGATGTCCCATGCTGTCCCGGTTGTGGCATTCCTCCGCGAGGATGTCATCATTCCATCCCTCCCCAAGGCAGTCGTCCTTGCGATGGGTCCTGAAGTCGATGAGCTCTTGGGTGGATTTGTGGTGCCACAGGTGCTGGCGGGGGATGCGTAATTAATGTCTGACATCACCACTCTCTCTGCCACAGAAATCGCCGCTGCTGTCCGCGGGGGTACGCTTAGCGCAGCTGCCGTCACGGATGCCTTTCTGGCCCGGATTGCCGCTGTCGACCCACAGGTTGGCGCATTCCTAACAGTTACTGCGGATGCCGCACGAATCGCAGCCGCAGCTGTGGATGCCAAAATTGCGGCGGGTATCGATCCCGGCAAGCTCGCAGGTGTCCCTGTGGCGATTAAGGACAATCTTTGTACGCGTGGCGTTGCTACGACGTGTGCAAGCAAGATCCTCGATGGCTTTATTCCTCCTTACGACGCCACGGTCATCACTCGTCTGCAGGATGCTGGAGCCGTTATCATCGGGAAAACCAACCTCGATGAGTTTGCGATGGGCAGCTCGAGTGAGAACAGTGCTCTCGGCGTGACCCGGAACCCTTGGGACTTGTCAAAGGTTCCCGGAGGCTCATCCGGTGGTTCCGCCGCGGCTGTTGCTGCGCGTCTGGTTCCGATTTCTCTAGGTTCTGACACGGGTGGCTCGATTCGGCAACCTGCCGCATTCTGTGGCACCATCGGCCTTAAACCAACCTACGG
>CAIWTR010000349.1 GCA_903915615.1 uncultured Armatimonadota bacterium | reverse complement strand
CGATCGTTCGCAATCAGTTATCCATAGAGGTGAAGTTGTTTCCTTCGAGAGCTTCTTCACGTACCTTGATGGCAAAATCAAAGGCTTCCGGAAAACGGGCGGTGCAGGTCTGCACTTTGTAACCGAAGCGAAATCGTCCCCGACGTTCACGCGACTTCGGGCTGCGGTTCTTTCCGCCTATCCAAAGGCTGGCTGGACCACATACGAACCATTCGGACGTGCGAACGCCCTCACTGGAACGGCAACCGCTTTTGGCAAAGAGATCGAAGTCTATTACAACCTAAAGGGTGTCAAGACAATCCTTTCGTTGGACTCAGACTTTCTGACATCGATGCCAGGCTCTGTGCGCTACTCCCTCGACTTTGCAGAGTCACGTCGTGTCCGTAAGGACACATCGTCGATGTCACGTCTCTATGCCATCGAATCGGCCTATTCGGTAACGGGTGCTGCTGCAGATCATCGGATCGCAGTACGGCCATCCGCACTTGAAACAGTCGCCGCTGCTGTTGCAGCGGTTGTGGCTGGTGATGCTGCCAAGGGCTTAACCGCAGAAGAGACGCTATTCGTAGAAGCGCTCGTTGCTGACCTCAAGGGCGGAAATGCGGTCGTTATTCCTGGTGACCACACAAGTGATGCCGTTCATCACTATGCCGCGGTCATCAATAATGCAATCGGAGCGTTGGGCAAACACGTATTTGCGACGGCTCCCGTGATTGCCGATAAGTCAGGGTCCCTGGCCGATGTAGCCAAGGCACTTGATAGTGGCGCTGTGAAGACACTCGTCATCGTTGGTGGAAACCCGGTCTACAATGCGCCGGTTGATGTCAACTTCAGCGATGTCTTGTCGAAGTTCACCGCAGACAAAACAAATGATGCGATTCGTTTGTCCCTCTACGAGGATGAAACATCCATTCTTTGTAACTGGCACCTGCCGTTGTCGCATGAGCTGGAATCTTGGGGCGATGCTGTCGCATTCGATGGCACTGTCTCCCTAAGCCAACCGCTGATCAAGCCTCTGTACTCGACGAAGTCTGAGATTGAATACCTCTCAGAGTTCCTTGGTAAGCCTGTCACCGGCGAAGACCTTGTGCGTGAAACGTATGGTGCAATCACCGATGCTGCTTGGGGCCAAGCGCTCGCGCGCGGCATAATCCGACAAGCACCTGCACCCATCGCATTCCCACCGGTAACGGCTGCACCGGCTCCGAAGCCTGCAAACACAAACGGCTACGACCTCCAGTTCAGATTGGATCCAACCATCCATGATGGACGCTATGCCAACAATGCATGGCTGCAAGAACTTCCAAAGCCTGTAACAACGCTTGTTTGGGACAATGCGGCGATGATTTCTACGGCAACAGCCAAGAGACTCGGCATCATCCCTCAGGTCGGGGAGTCCGATGCGGTGAACATCGCGCAGTACAAAGGCCGCAAAATGGTCGAATTGGCTGTAGATGGTCACGTTCTAAAGGTCGCTGTATGGATTCTTCCAGGCCAGCCGGATGAAACAATCACATTGGCGCTGGGCTATGGACGCACACACGGTGGCGCCGTCGCCAAGGGACGTGGCTTCAACGGCTATAAGGTACGAACCACAAAGAATCTCTACACAGCTACCGCCGAGGCGAAGACAATCGCTGAGGAATATGAGCT
>CAIWTR010000348.1 GCA_903915615.1 uncultured Armatimonadota bacterium | reverse complement strand
TTGTCGCTCTTTATGATCTCTGGCAGTTTTGCTCAGGCTGAAACCAAGCCAAAGGGACAACGTCAGGGAAATGGTAAGGCGAAGGCTAGAACCATCGATGCGAGCGACATTGAAACAGCATTGAAGGGAATGACCCTTAGCGCTGAACAAAATGCAAAAGTAGCTGATTTGGTCAAAAATTTCCTTAGTGGCGTCAATGGAACACTGACTCCTGAACAACAAGATCAGCTGAAGACAGCGCTCGAGAAGGCCATCGCACCTAAGAGCCCTGCAGACAATCTGATCACCTCGTTATCGGCTGCTGTTACTCTGACACCGGAGCAGGAACTCAAGATTAAACCAATGGTTGAGGAAACGCTCAAGGCGATGCGTGACAAGACCAAGGGTTTAGAGGCAAATGAGCGTAAGCAGGTAACGGAGCAATCGATGTCCGACCTCAAGACAGCACTCCGCGGCGTTCTGACAACAGACCAGCAGGCGAAGTTGGATAGTTGGAAGCCATCGATGCGCGGGCGTGCCCAAGGCCAACCAGGCGCTGGCGCGGCAGGCAAAAAGCCCGGCAAGCCGTAGATCCTAGATCACTCGTGCCTCATCAGGTGTGGACTCATTCCGCCCTGATGGGGCTTTCTCTATTTCAGCTCGGCTAATGTAGCGATGATTCGCCCCGGGACATGGAGTCCCGATGCAGCATTGGCTTGCTCTAGAGATGTGACACCTGTAAGCACGCAAGCAGAATGCATCCCCACTCTGTTGGCGCAGGCGATATCCGTGTCAAGCCTGTCTCCCACCATTAATGCATCCTCTGGCTTCGTCCCGGTCTGCTCGAGGAGAAACTGCAGACCAAGCGGTTCCGGTTTTCCAATCGTGATTGGTTCGCATTCCGCGGCTGCCGCGATTGCAGCAACAATACTGCCGCCACCTGGAATCACTCCCGTTTCCGTTGGGTATTGCGTATCCCGATTAGTCGCGATGAACTTGCCCGTACGCAGAATCACTTGTTGCGCCCGCAGCAATGTTTCGTATGTAAAGCCTTTGTCCAGACCCGCGACGACCGCATCACAGGTGGCATCCATCTCTGGCGCAAAATCGCGATTCACAACCGTTATCCCTGCAGCCTCAAGCTCATCAACTAAGCCACCACCACCGACGACGAAGACCGTCTTGATGTTTGTATTTGCTGCAATCCAAGCAGCTGTAGCGCTGGCGCTGGTAACGATTTCATCCGGAGTTACAGCAATACCGAATCCAGACAGCTTGTTCGCGTAGAACTGACGGGTTTGTGTCGAGTTGTTTGTAAGGTAACGCACGGTGGTCCCGGACTGCTTCAAGCGCTCCACGGCAGGCGCGGCATCTGGCAGTGGCGTATTTCCGAGAAACAAAACCCCATCCATATCAAATACAACTAAACGGTACATGCCTAAAAGTATCATAGGCGCTGGCTTGGTAGCCCCTGATGCCATTCAAGTTGTATTGATGGTCAATGACCATACACTCGTTCTACGATGCCATTCACGCTAATTGTTTCGTCCGCAGAATACATGAATGGATAGTTTTATTGGTTGGATGTCGTTAAGTATGGCGGTGCTACCCGACGTCCAAGCGGTCAAGTTCACACACATCGAGGTTGCATGTACCGTATAATGGCACGTGCAACGGGTAGTGATTCAGTGATAAGCAAATTGCGGGATGCCGTGATTGCTCGTCCTGGGCTAGTGCAGCTGATTAAGTTTAGTATTGTTGGAGCTTCATCGTTTGTAATCGATGCAGGTTCGTTCAACATCTTATTTTATAAGTTACACCTTCCACTTCTCATTGCCAAAACGATTACGTTCATGTTTGGTGTGACCAATGGGTTTATTTGGAACCGACATTGGACCTTTCGTGGACGCGTTGGAACTGCGGCAAAACAGTATCCTAAATTCGTCTTGACCAACATGGTTGGATTGGCTTTGAACCTTACCATCATGACTGGCACATTGGTTTTGGCAGCACGTGCCGGGTTTGCGCACGGCGACTTTAATCCGTCGCAGGTTCCCGGTATGTTGATGACTGCAGAGGGCCGAAAAGCCTTCGACCCATTGGTTGTTTTTGCAGCTTTGGTAGTAGCAACATTTTTTGTGACGGCTTGGAATTTCACGGCGGCGCGCCTGATTACATTCCGAGACCAGTCGTAACCGATTCGCATTTAGTGCAGAGGAGCCATTTTGGTATCCAAAGAAATCATCGTAAATGGTGATCCGCGGGAAACCCGGATTGCTGTCCGTGAAGACGGAAAACTCGTAGAATTACACATCGAACGCGGCGAGCGTGTCGTTGGCAGTATCTTCAAAGGCCGTGTTGATAATGTTGTCGCGGGCCAGGATGCCGCATTTGTCGACATCGGGCTGGAACGAAACGCTTATCTTGCAGCAGGTGACATTGTCTCCCCTGGCGACCTTGATGAAGATGATTCGTTTGATCGTCGTGGCAGACGTCCACGCCCAACCGTTCCCATCAAGAATCTGGTTCGCCGTAACCAGGAAGTCTTGGTTCAGGTCATCAAGGGCCCACGTGGCACGAAGGGATCCCGCGTTTCCACGCGTATCTCCCTTCCTGGACGCTACTTGGTCTTCATGCCGGATGAAAACTCGACGGGTGTATCGCGCAAAATCGATGACCCTAAAGAGCGTGATCGTCTAAAGCGCATTGTCGAAGGAATTCGGCATCCGGGCTATGGACTGATTGTCCGTACAGAAGCCGAAGGCAAGACCGAGCGCGAGCTGCGTCAGGACCTTGAGTACCTTGAGCAAACATGGGCAACCGTAAAGCAATCGGCAGAGTCTGTCCGGGCGCCAGCACTTGTCTATCAGGACCTTACACTGCTCTTCCGCATTTTGCGGGATGCGTTTGGCTCAGATGTTGACCGCCTGATTCTGGATAACCCTGAAGACTACAAGAAAGCACATGAGCTGCTTGACTTCTTCGGACCATCCCTGAAGGACCGTGTTGTCCTCTTTGATTCACATATTCCGATTTTCGACCATTTCCACATCGAACAGGAAATGCATCAGCAGCTGCGCCGTAGGGTGCCATTGAAGTCCGGTGGCTATCTGATCATCGACCAAACCGAAGCACTGGTCGCCATCGATGTCAACTCAGGCAAGTTTGGTGGAAAAACCGAAGGTCTATCCGACACAATCGTTCAAACCAACCTAGAAGCGGTCAATGAGATTGCCCGCCAGCTACGCTTGCGTGACATGGGCGGCATTCTTGTCCTTGACCTAATTGACATGAACAACGCAACAGACCGCCGTAAGGTGGAAGTTGCGCTTGAGGCTGCCTTCAAGACCGATAAGAACCGCTGTAAAGTCAGTCATATCTCGCCTCTGGGCCTGATTGAAATGACCCGAAAGCGCACCGGCGAGACAGTCAATGAGCAAATGGATGTCCCTTGTCCATACTGCTCGGGCACAGGCCGTGTTCAGTCCCCAGAATCAGTAGCATTCACCATCCAACGTGAGATTCGTCGTCAAGCTAAGACAAACACTGCAGAGGCATTCCATGTGACCTGTCACCCGCTGGTGGCTGCAGCGCTTGTCGGTGATGGCGGTGATGACATCGAACAGCTCGAGCACTTCATCGAGCGCGGTGTCTATATTCGATCTACCACTGACATCCACATGGAAAAGTACGACATCCAGCCTGGTTCCATGGATGACTTCGATCGTAGACTGGCAACATTCCGTCCTGGACAATCTGTGGATGCACGTATCGTGAGTGTTGGTGACACACCAACATCTACTGCTGCAGGTATCACTGAAACAGGTCTTGTTATCCACTTCCAACAGGGAAGCCGACAGCTTGGCCAGTCGGTCCGCCTGAAGGTAACCGGCACCGGACGCTCATCTGCGACGGGAGAAATCCTCAACCGTGATCGTGTGAACGATAATCAACCGCGTCCCCATGTTGCGCCAACATCCGAAGGTGCGATGACATCACGGCCATCCGATGGCCAAAATCGTCGGCGGCGGCGCCGCGGTCCACGGGAAACCAGTTAGATTTCCTAGGATTGACAATCGAAATGACTAAACCCGGGCTCAAGACCCGGGTTTTTTCTTATTCGGATAGCAGAGGTGAAAGCAAC
>CAIWTR010000347.1 GCA_903915615.1 uncultured Armatimonadota bacterium | reverse complement strand
TGCCGACGCCTTGGCGGGCGAACGTGCGGTCGATGGCCAGCCATGCGGGGAGGAGTGGATTCGGATCCGGGATGGCGTTGACGGCATCGACAAGCGCTGTGCGGAGCTGGTCCATTCCCTGTCCGGTGATGGCGCTAACGGGGAGCATTTTCGCGCGGGCGAACGGTGTTGCGGCGAGGCTTGCTTTAATGTCATCCTCGACGAGGGGAAGCAGCTCGGCATCGATGAGGTCGACACGGGTGATGGCGACGAGCATTTGTTCGATGCCCAGGGCACAGAGGAGTTCGATGTGTTCGCGGGTCTGTGGCATCGTTCCGCTGTCCGCCGCGACGACAAGCAATGCGATTTGAATTCCGCCGGCGCCGGCGAGCATATTGCGGATGAATTTTTCGTGGCCAGGGACATCCACGAATGAGATTTCAGGTTCACCCTGGCGTTCTGGGAGACGCGCAAACCCGAGGTCAATCGTCATCCCGCGTTGCTGTTCCTCGAGGAAACGGTCGGGGTTGACACCGGTGAGGGCTTGAACAAGCGTGGATTTCCCGTGGTCGATATGCCCGGCGGTCCCGATGATGCCCTGTTGTGCCATGGTTACGATTTTACCGGCGAAGGTGCATCGATATTAGCCAGACCGTAGCCTACGGCTTTGTTGGTGGTTCTGGTTTTACAGCTGCCGCGGAATTACCGTTGTGAAGCACGCCATCCGGGTCAACCCGCAGTGCAGACTTTGGAAAATCAAGCTTTGACAACGCGGTGACTTCCTTTATGGCCTTACCCGCTTCATCAACACTTGGCCCGCTTCCGGCAGTCTGGCGCGTGGCGAGAATGTCACCGTCTTGAAATGTGCCATCCCGGGTAAGCGTTACGGTCAGCAGCGGCGCGATGCCATTGTAGCCGGAGAGACTAACCTTGTTTGTTGTACAGAAATTGCCAAGGGAGTAGGCGATGAGGCGATTTTTGTAGAGCTCCATGCCACGGGTGACGTGCGGGCCGTGTCCGATAACAAGGTCTGCGCCATTGTCAACCACCGCGTGTGCGATCTTGAGGACATCCCCACGGTTCTCCCCCAAGTACTTCTCAGGACCTGGCTTTACCCTACGGTAATTGGAACCTTCGCCCCCGGCGTGCATCGAGAAAATGACGATATCCGTTCTCTTCGAGAGGCCACGCACCACTTTGAGGATGCCCTTGAGGTTGTTGAGGTCCGCGGTTCCCTTGTTTGGAGCGAAGGCGCAGATTCCAATTTTTAGGCCATTTTTCTCGATAATGGTGTACGGCTTTGCTGCCAGCCCGGCGTGGTCAATCCCCAGACTCTCCAAGACTTTGGTGGTGTTGCGCTGCCCGGTTGGGCCAAAGTCGCCGCTGTGGTTATTGGCAAGGGAGAGGACATCAAAACCCGTTTTCTTCAGCTGTATTGCAAGGGATTCGGGTTGGCGGAAGCGGTAGCAGACTTCGGTTTTGCCGCACTTTTTGAGCTCGCCACCTTGATCCAGGATGGTTCCCTCGAGGTTACCAAAGGCTATGTCTGCGGATTCGATAAAGGTTGCGATGTTCCCGAACAGCTCTGTTCCCGGTGCTGGCAATGTCTTGGCATCGGGGTAGTTGGTTCCCAACATGATGTCGCCGACGGCGGCGATGGTGATGCTGGTTACGACATCTGGCTTAGGGGAAACGGTAGGCAGCGGTGCCGGTGGTGCATCTGCGACACTTGGCGTGGTCTCGGGCGTCGCGACGGTGTTTAGGGAATTCGCAGGCCGGTCAACCAGACCTGCGATGACGGATTTTTTGCTCTTACAGCCCGCTGTAATTGCCAGACAGCCCAGAATTCCAGCGAACAGCATCAGACGTGGCGTTTGCATAGAAAATAACACATCCATGAGTATCCCATATCGCGAGACTGATGCAACAACACACGGCATCACGACTGGTTCATGGTGGCTACAGGTTCATCAACGCATTAGTGCTTCGCGAACCGCACGCTCAACATCCTTAATGTCGACTTTCCCATTCCACTGCTTTGTGATCTGTCCATCTTTGACGAGGATCATCGTCGGCAGTGACTTCACGCCCCATTGCTTCCAGACTGCTGAAGTGTCGAGTGCGATGGGATAGGTGTACTTGACTTTTGACTTTGCCAGGAATGCCCCGACCTTCTTCGGCCCATCTTCATCGATGGAAATGCCAAGAACGGAGAGCCCCTGCGCCGCATATGTATCGTGGAGATTTTGCACAGCAGGCATCGCTTTCACACACGGAGCGCACCACGTAGCCCAAAAGTCGACCAGCGTCACCTTGCCTTTTATCGTCTCGAAGTCAACGGTTGTCCCGGAGGGTGTTGGGAGTTTAAACATCGGGGCCGGGCGGGGTATTGGCGCCGGGATGAACGATTCGGGGTCTTTGCTAAACGCATCCACTTCCCCCTTATTGCAGAAGTAGTACGTTTTGCCCTTGTAGGTCACCGCTCCAGCAGGCTTTTCCAGCTCTGTTTCACCATTTTGCAGACAGATGAAGCAGGATGCCTTTGCGGGCAGCTTTCCAGTAACGCGAACGGCTTTCTCCTGAAGGGAGTAAGACGGCTGCATCCCGGCAAACATCACTGCGACCATGACGTGTAACATCTAGAAATTCCTCGCAAATGCAATTCCAAAACGCTTATTGAAAGCGGAAATCAGGCTGATACTTTCCCCGCGCTTTCCAAACCAGGTAAGCGTTGTGTGCGCGTATTTGCCATCACACATCGGGAGAAGTACCAAGTCATCCCGCAATCCAATGCTCGTCCCAAACGGCATCAGGACCTCACGTCCATATTCGGAATAGGAAAGCCCGATGTAGGGAGCGAGGCGTCCGGATTGCCCGCCAAGCTGTTTTTGTGCAGAGACAAAATAGCTCATCCCGTAGGGTGTCCCGATACGGTCGCTTGAAAACCCGGCGGTCACGCCCGGCCTCGATGACGTTTCGGTTTGTACGAAATAGTTACCGACAGGGTTTAGTTTCTCCTGTGGCGCGCTCGCATTGAACTCAACACCGACTTGAAAGCGTGGCGAAACACGCCCTGTCAGCGTTGTCCGCACACGGGGACGGTCCTGTACGGAGTCAACAAATCGCTGGGAGAGCTGATATTTACCTTGTATGCCGCTCGCACGGAGCGGTGAGCCTTCGCCCGGTCAGCCCGTTCACGGGGGAAGGGTTGAGCGCAGCTTATCTTTGATCGATTGGCCATCGGGGAGCTGTGCGATGCTCGGTTTAGCCATCCCTGTGATGAGTAGCATCGCCAAACCTGTAGCCGCGGCAGTTGAACGCATAGATGTAGCTGGCCGATTACGCTTGATGCTCATAAATATAAACTTCAATTTCCAGTGACGAAAGCTACAGTCCTTCAGCGTTACGGTCACCGTAGCAGAAGTATAACCAAAAGTCGGTGTATTACCAGCATTTGAGGTTACATCTGACATGGCTATGGAGATTTTGGGATTGGCGGCTAGGTGTGTTCGCGACAAGTGCCGTTTGATACCGCTCAAATAGGTGACCAGATCACCTCAAGGTAACATTCTTTCAACTATGAAGCGATAGTGAACACATGTTTTCAAGTCTTCGTCTAAACTGTGAATTGGAGGGTTGTCCTATGAAGAATGTATTAATTGCAGGCGTTGTCCTTGCACTGATCGGTGGCAGTGTCCTCGCTCAGGGCCCAGGCGGCGGACGCCCAGGTTTCGGTGGCAGCATGCCAGGTGGTCAAGGTGGACCAGGGATGCGCGGCGGAATGGGCGGCGGCATGATGGGTGGCGGCGGCATGGGTGGCGGTCAGCGCCGTAACCCAATGGCACGTGTGCTCGAAGAGCTCGGCCTTACCGCAGATCAGAAGAAGAAGGCGGACAAGGTTTTGGAAACCAGCGCTGCGAAGCGCAAGAAGCTGGATGATGAAACCAAGGTAGCCATCGAGAAGATTCTGACACCTGCTCAGAAGAAGAAGATGGATGATGTCCAAAAGGAAATGCGTGCGCGTTTTCAAGGCATGATGGGCGGCGGTGGAATGATGGGTGGCGGCATGGGTCGTCCAGGCGGAGCGCCTCAAGGCGGCAAAAAGCCTTAATCTCATCGCGGACACTTAAACAGCGAATCCCCTCCAGAATTGTTTCCGGAGGGGATTATGCTTTGTAATACGCTGACTTTCATGAAGCCAAGGCTGACAGTGGCTCTATTCGAGCTCCAGCTTCCCAAAGCGGTTCTCGGTCGGGTCCAGCTTGCGGCGGATCATGTCATACGCATTGTTGATGCGCTCCAAGATCTGTGCGGCTGCCTGCTGCTCCATACTGCCATCCGGGAAACGGCGGCTGTCCGCGCGCCCGGCGAGCTGTTGATACGTCGCTTGCACCTTCGACAAATCCTCTATCGGAGCAATACCCAGTGTTTGGAATGCAGCACGCTCATCCGCTGTCCATATCCCGGTAGCCACCGGCTTAGCCTGCACAACACTGGGAGCGACATGGGTCTCTGTAGAGTTATTACCATCTAGTTCACCGCGTGCGCGTGCACGGGATGCGTTGATTTTTTCCTGCGCACGCCTCAAGAGAGCATCTGCGTCAGATTCGCCACTTTGCCGACCAGGACTTAAACTTGCATCCAATTCACGCTCAGCAAGCGCATCCTCGATGCGTTCCTTGGCAGAATTTGCGTACGCTTTTCCCAAGTTAAACAGTCGATCAGGAATACTCAAGCATCCACCTCTGGTTCAATCTGTAGCTGCGCATTGGCAAGCAACACTGATGATGCAAGTGCACCATCCGGAGTGTACCAGCGGAAATTGCCCGGTTGAATCAGGCGGAAACGATCGGTCAGATGCGTTGGCTCACTTGTGATTAGGAAACCATCATCGGCGCGATACTCCCACAGCGTGTAGTAATCTGCCCAGCGGCTAAACCAGCGCAAAACGCCGAGGCCATAGGGACTTGCAACCATCACGTTCAGGCCTGTATACGCTTCGTAAGGAATATCCGTTGCGTGCGCACGCGCAAGCAGCTCATCAAATGCCGCAGCAAGCGCTGCTGCGATGGTATCGGCCTCACGGGCATCTCCAACTTGAAGCGCTAGCCACTCAGCAAGGACCGCGGAGTCACAGTCACGTGTGGATGCTCCCTGCAAACCAGCATCGAGGAGATCGCTGCGCAGCGAGTCGAGCGCGCTGTCACGGACATGGCCATTGTGGCAGATGAGCAGGCTGACGCCTTCGGGGGTAGTGACTCGGAAGGGATGCGCATTCTCACTAATGACGGCCCCGGATACAGCCTTTCGAAGATGTCCGATCAGCACATTTGCCGGACCGGAGCCGGCATGTTCACGACCGCTGACCTGGGATGCAAACACGTAGTAAGGCGACTCGCTCGCGGCACCCGTTTCACGGATTAGGGAGACACGGCCATCGGAGTCGAACCAGCCAACCCCCCAGGCATCCTTGTGGCCAGGCTCATTTCCGGGAGGTACAAACGCACGCTCGCACTGTGAGCGAAGCGAATGCTGGGCTGCGACGAGGTGAGTGTAAGGGTCAAGCTCTGCGGAACCAGGGCTGCCGATTACCGCAAGCATCCGGCACATAGGCTAGTTACTACCTGATGTCGACCCGGAACCACCACCCGTTCCAAGCTTAGCTTCGAGCTCAGCAAGCTGACGTTCGACATCCGTCTGCACGGATGCAGTAGCTGTTTGTTGTGGCAGCGGTGCGCTGGAAAGGCCTAGCTTGAGCTCAAGCTCTGCGAGCTCGGCTTCGGCTGCGGCACTGCGCTCGATGTCTTCGAGGCCGGCGAGGCGGGTTTCAACACGGCCCTTGCCCAGCTCTGCGCGGGCACGGGATTCGTGGTGGGTCTGTGTGATTTTTTCTTTCGCACGTCCGAATGCAGTTTCAGCCTGCTCGAACTGCCCCATCGCGCCCAAAGCCTTTTCCATTTCGTTTTGGATCTGAGCGGACTTCCACTGAGCCTTGAGCTGCAGCGCTTCGGCTGTCTTGCGGCGAATCATTTCTTCTTCGCGCTTGATGTGCTCTTTGACCTGCTCGGATGTCTCGATGGCTTGGGTTAGGGCCTCTTTAGTGGACCCAAGGGATGACTCGATTGTCTGCTTTTCGGTCAGCAGCTGCATCGCGAGATCGCGCTCACCCTTCTTAAGAGCAAACTCAGCCTTTGCCTGAAGGTTGGAGATCTGCTTCTCAAGCTCATCCACCATGGACTGGAGATTGTTCTTTTGCGTGATCGCGGCGACTGCACGCTCACGGTTACGCGAATGCATCTCGTGCATTTCACGCTTGGCCTGGTCGAGCAGAATATCTGGGTTCTCGAGCTTGTCCAGCCCGAATCCAAACCACGACTTGATGAGATTGATCAGACGACTAAACATGCTATTCGTTTTTGATTCCCGGAATTTGTCATCCTTGCGGATACCCCGATTGTACCAAAGCGGATGTACATAAAGTTCCCGGATGCGTACCACACCCCACCGTTCTGATTGCCAGGAATTGTTCCTACGCTACCCGAAGGACATTGCGGATGGTTTTCATTGACCTTTGCCAGGTCTGAGCATCTCTATCAACACAATCAACGGCGGTGATCAGCGCTTTCCAAAGTGCCCATCCCATGGCCCGCGATGTCATATTGGCATCTGAACCAACCTCACCGAGAAAGCATTGACGGGCATCTGTATCAAGATAAGTCCATGCAAATGCCAGATCACAAGCTGGGTCACCAACGCCACAACAGCCAAAGTCAATCACCGCACTAAGCTGCCCATCTGTCATTAGGAGGTTCCCAGGCGCGATATCACCGTGAAACCAAACTGGATCCCCTGCATAAGGACAGCTAAGCGCCTGACTCCAGACCGTTGATGCCGCATCAACATTTACAACACCGGCAAGCGATGTGATGGCTTGCTGTGTTTCGGCATCATAAACACTGAGGTTCGCACCCCGGAAAAAACAATGCGCTCCAGGGCGTGGGGCATCCGTTGTCGAAATGGCCTGCAGCTCGCGTAGAAACTCTGCCAGTGATTTAGCAAGAGGCTTCTGGTCGACATTCGGGCTGGAGGAAAGCGATTCACCTGGTAACCACTTGTAAATGCTCCAAGGGTGGGGGAACTCCGGACACGGCATCCCTTGCGCAACGGGTATCGGGATAGATAACGAGATGCTTCGACTCAGAATTGGAAGCCAGCGCTGCTCCTTTTCGACCTGAGCGACATAGTGCGCGGCACTCGGAATCCGGACCAGCAGTGTGTCCCCCAAATGGAATGTTCGGTTATCCCAGCCGCTGACATTGACGAGGCGGATTTCAAGCCCAGCCCACTCCGGAAACTGCCGGGCAACCATCGCGTGAACCAGTGAGACGTCCGGCTCAGGAAATCGGGTATCCATGGCTGGCATTCTACGGTGGTGGTGGTTTTGCTTGCGATAAGGTGGTGCCATGTCGGCATCCCCAATTATCACCCTCCGCGTCACGCCGCGTGCGGACAGAACAGAGGTGGTGGGGCGCCGCGCGGATGGCGTTATCGCGGTTCGGGTGACGGCCGCGCCGGCGGATGGCAAGGCGAATGCGGCGGTGATTAAGGCCATCGCAGATGCCATCGGCACGCGCCCCAGCGGCTTGTCACTGGTCTCCGGGCACACCGGGCGCGACAAACGGGTTCAGGTGGACTCCTTGACAGCCACAGAGCTTGCAGTGGCACTTGAAAGGCTCAAGCTTATCGGTGAATGAGGTTGGTTTGTTGGATGGCAGCGTGCATAGCGTAGAGTGGATACATGCACGGTGAACGCAACCTCGACACGCTCCTGAAAACGATGCAGCC
>CAIWTR010000346.1 GCA_903915615.1 uncultured Armatimonadota bacterium | reverse complement strand
GACTTTGTTCAGGATGTCGTCCCTGTCCTCACCAAACAGGGCTGCGCCGGCGGGAGCTGCCACGGCTCTCCCCAGGGCAAAGGTAGTTTCTCCCTCTCTCTGTTTGGCTACGACCCAACAATGGACCAGCGTGCGCTGACACGTGACTCGTTCGCACGGCGGATTGACACATTCGTCCCGGATGCCAGCCTTATCATCCGCAAGCCGATGCTCAAAACGCCACACCTTGGTGGTCGAAAGCTGCGGCCGACCGATACGGCTTACACCGTTCTGCGCACTTGGATTGCTCAGGGCGCAGATGCAACCATCTCAGCCACCGAGTGCACAAAGCTAACCATCACGCCATCCACCAGCCAGATCTTGGCATCCCCCGGGAAGCAGCTTCCACTACGAGTTGTTGCTCATTACTCGGATGGCACCAGCCGCGATGTAACCCCAATCGCAACCTTTGAGAGCGCACACCCAGCCGTCGCAAAGGTCTCGGTAAATGGCCTTGTTACGGGTTCGGGGCGTGGCCAGACGGCAGTGTCCATTCGCTACTTGCAGCATCTTGAGAGCGTGCCCATCAAAGTTCTCGGGACCGTCAAGGGCTACACCTGGAAGCCAGTCCCCGAAGTCAATGTTGTCGATAAGCTGGTCAACCAGACACTGAAACAGCTCTCGGTGACGGCAAGCCCTACGTGCAACGATGCGACATTTCTTCGCAGAGTGACAATCGACCTGACGGGGATGGTGCCAAGCCCGGATACAGCACGCGCATTTGCTTCCGACAAGTCAGCCGACAAGCGTAAGCGGATGGTGGATTCCCTCCTCGCATCCGATGCCTTTGCACGGTTTTGGGCCCTCAAGCGCGCCGACTTGCTGCGCGTCACGGATGAGCGGATGCCCCACGGACGCGCCGCCCTCCTGACCAAGTGGCTGGCGGATGGTTGGAAAACGAACCGTCCAGCGGATGTCGAAGCGAAGGCGTTGATCGCAACCGATGGCGATACGCGTAGCTCCGCGCCGGCGAACTATTTGGTTGCGGTTACCACCCCCGATGACCGTACGGAAATGACCGCACAGACATTCATGGGCACGCGTATCAACTGCGCAAAGTGTCATAACCACCCGTATGAAAAGTGGACGATGAATGACTACTACTCGATTGCGGCGGCATTTGCGCGTACGGAAACGGATGGCTTTTCGGTAACGAGCACCTCTGCGGGTGAGACCAAGCATCCAACCAAGGGGCGAATTATGCCTCCCTACGGCGCCGCGAAGGGAAGCGAGCCCGCAAACCGCCGGCAGACATTTGCGAGCTGGCTGGCATCCCCGGCAAACCCACTCTTTGCGCGCACCGAAGTCAACCGTATCTGGGCTGAGCTGTTCGGACGCGGCATTGTAGACCCCGTGGATGACTTCCGGGCATCCAATCCCCCCAGCAATGCAGCCCTCCTCGACATGCTGACAAAGCGCCTCGAGACAAATGGCTATGACCGCAAAGACATCATCCGGCTGATCTGCAATTCGCAGACCTACCAGCGTAGCAACATCACGGATGCATTCAATAAGAACGACGATGCCCTCTTCTCACACGCAAAGCCACGCCTCCTGTCGGCGGAGCAGCTGCTCGATGCGATTGGTGTCGTCACGGGCGACATCAAGACGGACACCGACTTGAATCCCGTTTTGCGCACGCTGACATCGGATATTGATGCCACACGGGCAAAGCTTGCCGGTGGCTACGCAGCATGGCTGGATGGACAAAAGGCTCGCTACGCTTCCGCAGCCGTTGTTGCAGAGCCGTGGGAGTTCTATGCACAACCGGCAGGCAGCATCGGGGATGCTGTGCCGTTTAAGGACATCACCAAAACACCACAGACGAGCTGGTTCCAACGGGATGACATCAAAGATAACCAGGATGTCCGCTTTGGCCATATCAAGGGCGGGGTTTACTGGGTCCGCCGGGTGATTAGTAGCCGCGTGACGCAGACGATGGATGTCAATATCTTCCCCGCTGACCGCACGGCCGTCTGGGTGAATGGCGAAGTCGTTCCTCGGGGCGAGCGGGAAAAGCGCAGCCTTCCTCTCAAAGAGGGTGTCAACACGGTTTACATTCGCTGTGACATGCCGGATCAGTTCCAGCCATTTTGGATGCGGTATCGAGACACCTGTGATGTCGATATGTCCATTCGGGCATCGATTCGCCAAAACAAGAACTCGGATGATGCTCTGCTGGCAGCCTTCGATAAATCGGATGGCAACCTGCGCGGACTGTTACAGGATCAGAATTCGTTCCTAAAGTACGACCGCTACGCCACGCAGCGCTCTGAGCCACGACCGACACAGTTCCTCGCAGCATTTGGCCAGCCAAAGCGGGAAACAGCCTGTGCCTGCGAGCGCCAGACAAACCCAACGCTTTTACAGGCTCTTGAGCTCCTGAATGGCAGTGAGACCTACCAACGCCTTGGCAATATTTCGGCGACGTATTCCGCACTGGATGATGCGGCATTTGTCGAGCGGATTTACCTGACGGCGATGAGCCGGATGCCGGTGGCGAAGGAACGCGATACAGCGCTTGGCTTCCTGACAAAAGCCGGTGACAAAAACAAGGGCCGCCTCGATTTCGTCTGGGCTCTGCTCTCGACAAAAGAATTTCTGTTCCAGCACTAAGAGGGATATCAGATGATATTTGACATCAAGCACGCCTTCCGAATCGTCGCGGCGCTCACCCT
>CAIWTR010000345.1 GCA_903915615.1 uncultured Armatimonadota bacterium | reverse complement strand
TGTGCAAAGGGTGTTCGGCCGAACTCTGTTGACCAGATAACCAATGTGTCCTTATCCAGACCACGCGCCTTGAGGTCACGCAACAGGGCTGAAATCGGCTTATCAATACTTGCAGCCATCGGAGGCAGCTCTGTACGGATATTGCCGTGGTTGTCCCAGTTATTGACAGCTCCCTGTGGACCACTCCAGACCTGCGTGAAGCGAACACCGCGCTCCGCAAGACGGGCAGCCAAGAGACAGCGCTTACCAAAGTCATCGGTGTGCGGGGTTCCAATACCGTAGGAATCCTTGACCGCCTGTGACTCACGCGAGAGATCAAAGGCTTCCGGTGCACTCAGCTGCATACGCGCGGCGAGCTCATAGCTAGCGATGCGCGCATCAAGGCGTGAATCTCCTGGATGTGATGCGGCATGGGCTTTGTTCAGCTTTGTTAACGCATCGAGACCAGCTTTATCTGTATCCTTGTTCGCAAAGCCGTACTTATCACCTGCAAACAGGTCTGAGACCGCACCGGGGCCGGTACCGTTAATCATCGTGCCCTGATGGACCACAGGTAAGAAGCCGCTGCTGAAGTTTCCTCGCTGGTTGTATGGGAGACCGCGATTATCAGGAAGTACAACGAATGTTGGTAAGTTGTCACGCAAGCTGCCTATCGCATAGGAAATCCATGCTCCCATACACGGGAATCCGGGCAGAATAAAGCCAGTGTTCATCATGTACGATGCTGGCCCATGGACGTTCGACTTACTGGCCATCGCCATAAAGAACGCCATCTCATCGACAAGCTTTGCCTGCTCAGGAAACTGATCGCTGACCCAGCGGCCTGATTGACCATATTGCTTGAAGGTAAACGGACTCTTTAGACAAAGACCTGGCTCATTTGGCGAACCTTCCGGGCGAATATGCGCCGGGAGCTTTTGCCCGTGATACTTGATCAGCGCAGGCTTGTAGTCATAGAGGTCCATCGGGCTTGCGCCGCCATTCATGAACAGCTGAATGACCCGCTTGACTTTTGGCGGATGGTGCTGAATACGGAGGGACCCTTGCCCAGCGGATGGCATCGCGATGCCTTCATCCGCAAGCATACTCGTCAGTGCGAGGCCAGCAAATCCGCCACCGATTCCGGTCAGAAACTCACGCCGGTTCGTTGGAAAACCCCAGTGATTATTGTCCATCAAGCTCACCTCAGATCGGGTCCATGACCCACTACAAGCGACCAGCCGCTCGGGCTGGTCATCAACGTACTAATCAATAAACTGGAATGCATTAGCATTCAAAATAACCCGGCACGTAGCCTCAAGGCCATGTTCATGCGCCATGTCAAACAGAACTTTACGCTCAGCTTTTGTTAGGTGGCGGCCCCAGGACAGCTCCGCTGCTCGCTCAACCTGCTGTGGAACAAGCCCACCCTCATCGGATACACGCTTTGCCAGTGCCCGTGAACAGGAGAGGACAAAGTTGTTGTTATAGAGCGTTAAGGCCTGAAGCGCCGACACGCTGGTTCCACGGGTCGGCGACAGCAATGCAAGGTCAGGGAAGTCCATGGAGTCCATGAATGGATCCGGGATTGCGCGCCAAACGGTTCGGTAAACCGAGCGGCGATTTGCTTCCGGGCTTTCCCAATCGTATGCGGCATAGTCAAGGGCTGGAGTCATCTGTGGCCCAGGTCCCATTTTGAAGTGGTTTACTCCCGGACCGCCCATCTTGAAGTCAATACGTCCCGCCGTCTGCAATGCAGCATCACGGTACTGATCAGCATCCAAGCGTAGACGGTTTGCCTTCCAGAGCAACCGGTTATCCGAGTCAATTTTGGCAGCATCCAGGCGGTTTACCGATGTCTGTTGATATGCACGGCTAGTTACCATTAAGCGGTGAAGCTTTTTGAACGAACCATTTGCATCATCGCGGAACCAGACGGCCAGATAATCGAGCAGCTCGGGATGGCTGGGCGCTCCGCCCATCCGGCCAAAGTCGCCCGGAGTATCCACAATTCCCTTACCGAAGTGATAATGCCAAACACGGTTGACAATACTTCGCCAAGTCAGTGGGTTACGGCGGTCAACAAACCACTCGGCAAGCGCTGCACGTCGCTGGCTTTCCTTGGACATGTCCCGCCGCTTGAAGTAATCGCTGAGCTGTGGGAGCACAGATAATGCTCCTGGCCCTACAACCTGCTTAGGACGGCTGAGTTCCCCACGCTCAAGGACACGGATTTCACGTGGCTTGTCGATGGTTCTAAACCCGACATCCGCGACATCCGCAGACCTTGCCGCAACGTAAACACGCTTCTGTGCCGGCAGGGATGCAAGTCCAGCAGCCGCTGTCTCCCGGATTGCGAAGGTTGCGAGCTCAGTCTCAGCGGTCTTATCGAGGAACTGCGATTTCAGCACTCCAGAGACGCTTGGCGGGATTGCACACAAGATTGCGCTCGGGCCATCCGCGGTACTGACGCGGAATTTACCAAGCAGATGGCTTCCACCATCGTTTTGATCAACGACAACCTCGAGCTTGTCGTTTGCCCCTAGCACAACCGGCTCATCGAAGGCGAAGACAATGTGGTGATCCTTGCCAAACTCAGGGCTGATGCCCCATCCGGTACTCGTCAGGCCATCGGCAGCCCGTGGAGCATCCCCGTTCTTTTGACTGTGATCAGCACTTGTCCGAACAATCTTGGTCTTCTCACGCTTTCCGCTTGCACGAATAACATCAACAGAAACCTCGGTTAGCAGGAAGCTTCCATTGTTTGAACGCCCCGGTCCACCCTTTGGAAGATCACTGGATGTCAGTGCATCAATTCTAACTGCTGCCACACGCCCGGCGCCGGCAGCTCCAACAATCGTATATGTATCCTTGAGGGGTAGCTTGCCACCTGCGGAAATGGTCCCATCGGGGATGAACGTAAGCGTTGCACCGCCGACCCCTGCTGCCTTCTGCACGACCAGAGGCTTCCAGCCACCAAAGCTCTTGAGGGCCGAAACGAATGTCTCAACAACAGGCTTGTGCTCTGCTGCCAGGATTTTGTTCGCATCCTTGCTGTCGGCAACTTCCTTGAGCTTCGTCCACTTTGAGCGCTGCTCAGCAAGTCCAGGACGATCTTCGTATGTGACATCACCCTTGATCACACCCGCAAACACTGCCTGCAGCGACCAGTAGTCGGTCGTAGGAATAGGATCGAACTTATGGTCGTGGCACCGTGCGCAGTTGGCA
>CAIWTR010000344.1 GCA_903915615.1 uncultured Armatimonadota bacterium | reverse complement strand
GTTGCGTTAGGGTCATCACTGTGGATGCTAAAGCGGTAGAGGATCGGAATATCCACCCCGATAGCGGCACGCACAGCCTTAATGACTTCCGTTGCGAATAGGGTCGGCTCGCCCCACTTGTCCTCACGATGATTTACATCACGACGCCAAAATTGATGCAAAAGATAGCCATGTGCGCCGTGCAGCTCAACAAAGTCGCAACCCGCTTCAATACTGCGGCGTGCGCCATCAGCAAAGGCATCGATGACAAGCTCGATTTCCTCGACCGTCATCTCACGCGCCGGGTCAAAGCCATCCCGCTTCCAAGCACTGGGACACCATGGTTGATGCCCAAGGAGCGCATCATGACTTGCGGCACCACCGTGATACAGCTGCGTGCCGAAGAGAACACCTTCTGCATGCGCGGCATCCACGCTGCGTTTCCATCCATCGATGTGGTCATCGGTGTGGATTGTCATCGCGTTTGCCCAGCCAAACCCCGATGCATGGACTGCGGCCGCGGCACCAATAATGGATCCAACACCGCCTTTTGCACGGGCCCGATACCACTCCACAATCCAGTCGTTAAGACGGCCATCGGGTTCAGCTGTCGCAAGGGTCATCGGTCCCATGAATGTGCTGTTCTTTGCCCGAAGATCACCGCGCCCAAAGTCAAACGCTTGCCAAAGAGGTTCATGCATGCAAATACCTTACCCCATGGATATCGGTTATCCGAGCCGAACGATGACAAGCGCAGCGCAGCCTTTGACTGGAAGGGCATGAACTTTAACTAATCCGAATATGTTAACTGTGATGTTAGGTTTAGATTGTTGATGGATGCGTCACTTGATATAACTTTGCGTTGATATGGAAACAGAAAACCCACGGGCCCCACGTTTAGAAGACATCGCCCAGCGGGTTGGAATCAGCCGCTCCGAAGTAAGTCGCGTGCTGAACAATCGCGTACGGCCGGGGCGCAGCGTCTCCATTGAACGCCAGGCACAAATCCGCGCAGTTGCGAGAGAGCTTGGTTACTCCCCGCATCCAGGTGCGCAAAACCTTGCCCGTGGCAAAACCGATTTGGTTGCGTTGACGATGCTGATAGACAGTGGTGATGGCCTTCCTCCGCACTATCAGGAAATCATTACGGCAGTGACATCTGTGTTTCGTGGACACGGGATGAATCTTATTTTGTCTCAGTCAGAGCCGAGTTCTCAGCTGTCCAGTGTCGAAAAACTAGCGAGATCCCGCCAAACGGATGGTGTCATCCTTACCGACATGATGGTCGATGATGAACGTCCGGCGTTGCTTTCGCGCTATGGTCTGCCTTACGTCATCCGAGGCACTGCACCAACCTACGGGATGCCAGCGATTGGACTGGACAATGTCGCTCTCGGCAGGATGGCAATCGACCATTTGGTAAGCCATGGTCACCGCCGCATTCTGTTTCATAACATCGGCCGGAACATGATGGCTGGCCATGGCCGGTACGCTGGCTACATGGAAGCCATAGCGGCTCACGGAATCGAAGCGGATGCAGAATACGAGGACAGCATCTACCTCGAGAGTCAGGTTTTCAGTTATGCGATGCAGAGGTGGACAGAACCCAATCCACCCACAGCGGTTTACGCTGCCGATGAAATGGCGGCGTCCGCATTCCTGCGCGCCTTTAGTGAGCTTGGCCTGCGCGTTCCCATTGATGTGTCCCTGATGTGCAGCCTCAATGCGAAATACATGCATCAAGTACTTCCAAGCATCACG
>CAIWTR010000343.1 GCA_903915615.1 uncultured Armatimonadota bacterium | reverse complement strand
GCGGTGTGACAAGGCTAAATCGATGCCGGTAAGTACCGAATAACAGAACTCTACGCTAGAGTGGACCATGGAAACCCATCGTCCATCGGTCAAATCACTCACCCACATCCTCATCGCACTTACGTTGCTGGGAGCGGCTACCCGCACAACGGATGCGACAGGATCCGGTATTGGCATCGTTTATACAGACAGCGCACCGGCGCTTGGCCTTCAGCTGGCAAATGACCAAGCGTGCTTTGTCGATATTGACAATGATCACTTCACGGACATCATTTGTGGCGGCGTCATCTGGCACAACGAGCGGGGCAAGAAATTCACGAATATCGGGGCTGCCAGCAATGTGGTGGCTGCGGATTACGACAACGATGGCAATGTCGACCTTTTTTCCTGGTCGCAGCGGAAGCTAATGCGGAATCTTGGAAATGGGAAGTTTGCGGATACAGCGCTGCCCATTCTTCCAGCAGCGGTTAGCCGCGGTGCGTGCTGGACAGACTTCAACAATGATGGCTTTGTCGATCTGGTCATCGGGGGCTACGAGGACTGGGACCGTGGGATTACGTATCCGACATTTTTCCTGCGAAACGATGCCGGCAAGGCGTTCACGAATGTCGTGGATGTTGCTACATCCCGAACTCGCGGTGTGACGGCTGCTGATTACGACCGGGATGGAAATCCGGACATCTATATGTCGAACTACCGCCTCCAAGCGAATAACCTCTATATCGTCGGCAAAGATGGCAAGTCGCTCCGCGATTTAGCACTTGAGCGTCGGGCTGTTGCGACATCCGATGGGTTTGATGGTGGACATTCCATCGGGGCTGCCTGGGGTGACATCGACAATGACGGCTGGCTGGACCTCTTTGCCGGCAACTTTGCCCATGTTGACAGTCGGGGAGACCAGCCAAAGTCACGGTTTCTGCGGAGTCTTGGGCCTGCCGGGACGTTTGTTTTTGATGACCTCGGGTCGTGCGGGGTGTTCTATCAGGAGTCGTATGCGAGTCCAGCGCTCGCAGATGTCGACAATGATGGCCGTTTGGATCTGTTTTTTACGACTGTTTACGGGACGGCATCATTTGGCCGGAAAAACAACCCGGTTTTGCTGCGAAACAGTGGGGCGTGTTGGTTTAACGATGTGACGGCGGCGGCCGGGGTGGGCGGCATTGAGCCAACCTATCAGGCAGCGTTCGGGGATATTGACAACGATGGCGTGCTGGAGCTTGCAAGTGGTGGACACCTTTACAAGTCGAAGGCGCCAGCGGGAAACCACTGGGTTGGAATTCAGCTGGTAGGGAATGGAAAGACAGTGAATCGCTCAGCGATTGGTGCCCAGGTTATTGTGACACTCAGAAATGAAAAGCTTGTACGCCAAGTGGAAGCCGGCACGGGTGAAGGGAATCAGAGTGACCTTCGCCTACATTTTGGAGTGGGGAAAGCAGATGAATCTGTCGATGCGGACGTTTATTGGCCAGATGGCACCCGGCAGGTGCTGCGGCATATTCAGGTGGACCGGATGCATGTGATTACACAGGGTGGCAACCGCACTTCGTACCGGTAAGTAACCCACCCGGTGCCGCAACATCGCGGAGCCGGGTGTTAGTACTAAGTTCACATCGGACACGGCGAAATCCTGCACACGTTGCCATTTGGTTTGTCAACACTGAATTATGTTTTGCACGAGCCGTCGTCGGAAACGGATGATTATCGG
>CAIWTR010000342.1 GCA_903915615.1 uncultured Armatimonadota bacterium | reverse complement strand
TGGCCACTGCTCCGTTAGCGTCTGCGCACTCGGAACATCCTGCGTGACGTTGTATTCGGTGAAGTGCGCATTGCCATCGATGCTGGTAAACGCGCCCGCCATCACCGAAAGAAACTTCACCTTGCGCGCAATCAGCGCGCGGTCTTCGGGGTTTGCCGCCATCCGGGCAAAGTTACTGAAAAAACCGACTTGAATCAGGACCACGGAGCCATCTTGTTGTGACTTCAGCGTCTTGCGAATAAGCTCAACGGCTTCCGGTGCGGTGTCGGGATTCACTGCAGTTTTGAACTGGGAATGAGCGCCAACAAAAGAGCTTGGATCCGCCGGCTTGGTATGGCGAATCACACCAATTGGGATACGCGGACGGCCGTAAAAGTGGTTGACGGCATCCGTATAGAGGGCCGACTTCGGGTCATTGCGCGTCATCGTACACGCGAGAATCTGGCACTGACCCCGACTCTCAAGCGCATGCAAAACGGCAAGCGCCAGCGCATCATCGACATCGTTGCCCATGTCCGTATCAAAAATAACAGGTGTCCGCTTACCTAGTGGCTGCTTCATCGCAATGCCTCCTTAAACATCCGCTGAGCAAGCGCTCCCGGATTGTCTCTCATCCACAAACTTCGTTAGGTCATCAAGAGAAACCTGCCAAATAGTCTCCTCCATCGTGACTTTGAAACCTAAGACAGCGTTTATATGCGCGATGCCAGCATTGCCCACGGCGTTTTCTGTCCGAATCACAGTGACATCTGGAGCTTCCGTCATGATTGTCTTGATGGCCGTGAGCTTTATCCACCAGCCAAGGCCGTGGCCACGGTGGTCTTTCCCGATTGCGGTGATGCCCTGCTGGAGGACGTGCGGCTTACCTGCGCTTTGAAAGACTTCCGAGAAGCCGATGAACGCACCCGATACAACATGCTCGACAGCAAATGTCCAGCGCTTTATGCCGCGCAGCGCGTAGGCTGCCTCTTCATCCCGTAGCTGCTCTGGCGTTGTCGTGATGTCACTGACATCCAAGCTGCCACGAGGTACCTCGTTTACCAAGCCATGCAGCATAACCGCATCGTTGATGTGGCACTCCGGATACGCATTTCGCCAGATGTGGAGTTTATACCCATCTGGGGTATGTGACACATGCTTTTCAAGTAACGCTGCCGGGATATCCGCAATGCGCACCTGGACACAGTCTTCTGTGAGGCTGGCTTCAGCCCCAAGACACTTCATGAACGCAACACCGCTTGGGACTGTGCTGTACGTCCTCGCCATGATGACCGTACGGTTTTCCGCACGGGCCAAGTCAATCAGCATCGGGAGCGCGCGCTTCGCAATTCCATAGCCGCGGTGCTCTGGGAGAATTCCAATGCGCAGCTGCACCAGATGTTGGTTTTCCTCAGAGCGCAGCGTTGAGTAGTCAATTCTCCCAAGTGCCACGCCACCCGTTGACCGGATCAGCCAGTGCCGATTTGCCATCATCGGGTGCGCGTTACAGAACCCTGTCTGAAACATGTCAAAGGATGGCGGAGGGTCATCCGGGAGGCGCTCTTGCTCGAGCACGCACAGAATGCCGTGCAGCTCCCGGAGAATAGCATCGGTTACATCGCTAGGATGAACCTCCTCAAATGTCACTTCCGGCGCATGGCTTTCACATCGATTTTCGCGATACGGCAATCCCCACGCCCCTTGGCATTGGCCATGCTCTGGATGGTCCAGAGGTCGATGCCATTGTCGCCATCCACCGTCGTACACGAATAGTCGCCCCATGCACCACCTTCGGTTGCCGCAAGGCCCTCCCCAAGGGAAATGAGCCCACGGGTTGTTCCCGGTGCATCCCCGGCTGCTCGGAATGCGCACCGCGGTGAGATAAACATGTCCGGACCTGCCTCTTGAAAGCCTACGAGGACATCATTATCTTTGTTGACCCCGATACTCGCCTCAATATAGCTGTTCACTGGGTGGGAGATACGCCCGGATTGTACGAATGTGCCATCGAGGCGAAGCTGATGCCATTGCACCGCCGCACGGCCATCCACATTCACCGTCTGTGCAAACCAAAGGTGCTTGCTCTGCAGCACAACATTCTTCGGGTTACGGTCACCGCTCGCGGTCCGCTTGTCGGTGCCCTTTTGCGCTGCCTGAGGAGGGAACTGCATGTATTCGATGCCGTGTGGCTTGCGCACAACAGACTTGATGACTGGAGCGCCATCCGGGCCGGCGCCAACGGTCGTGATCACCAGCTCGCCGCCGCGTCCAAACTGGAAAAACAGGATGTCGTCTGTGTCATCCTGATGGTTCACCGGATGCCCAAGGTTGCCTGCAAAATGGTAGACCTGAACAGGTTTCCCCGCACGCGCATCGGCGAGAGACATCACAAATGTCTGCTCAGGACCTCCGGGAAATGAATAGCCAATCCATTTGCTGGATGCGCCGATCGCACCGCCATCCACGCCGCCGGGGGCTGGCACGGGATACGTATTCCATGCACCCGTCGGATCCGATGTCTCTGAAACCGAAACATTGACGGGCTTCTTTTTGGCATCATCCCATGGATTCCATAGGTCAAAGACATAGGTCTTGCTCTTTAGGTGGAAAACCATTTTGGGGTCGATGCCCTGATTGAACTCTGACTGTGGTACCCCCATACGGTATGTCCCGCGCTTGTCGTAAATCACAAAGCCATTGTTAGTACCGTGAAGGATGTGGCCGCCACCGACGGCGATTTGCGGATCCACCTGACGGTTGCCATCCGTGGAGCCTTCAAAAATCTGCACATTTGCAGGACCTTGAACCGGCGTTCCGCCTTGCTTGCGGACACGGGCGCTGCCACCCTTGTTGAACGAAGCGTTGCGGATAGGCGAAATGGTCTCGCTGCGGACGGCGGCGGTTTGTTGGCGGAAGAGAGGCATGTTTAGGATTCCGATCTTGGTGTGGTTTTCGACTTAGGATGCTGTATCAGCGGCATCGCTGGCTTCAGTGATGAGAAAATTGTTCTTGACGCGAATGTAATGCTCGGCGGAGTAGCGGAGTCCATTGATTTCATCCGGGGTGAGGGCACGGACTTGCTTAGCGGGGCTCCCCAAATAGAGATAGCCGCTTTCGAGACGCTTACCGCTTGTGACGAGGCTACCGGCGCCGACCATCACGTTGTCCTCAATGACAACATCATCGAGAATAATCGACCCCATGCCGATGAGGACATCATTGCCAATCGAACAGCCGTGCAGGATTGCCGAGTGGCCAACCGTGACGTGGTCGCCAATCGTGAGGGTGTAGCCATTGGGGAGGTGGGCGCTCTTGTGGGTGACATGACACATCACAAGGTCCTGAACATTGGACCCACGGCCTATTCGGATTGAGTTCACATCGCCGCGAAGAACCGCATTTGGCCAAATGGAGCAGTCATCCCCAATGGTGACATCCCCGATGACTTGAGCGCTTGGGTGGATATAGACATCCGCGCCGACAACGGGAAACGTCTCCAGATATTTTGACAATGGCATCTCGAAATTCTATCAAGC
>CAIWTR010000341.1 GCA_903915615.1 uncultured Armatimonadota bacterium | reverse complement strand
GGCAACCCGCTGGCACTCGCCGCCGGAGAGCTCGGATGGTTTATGCGATGTACGTTCGGCAAGGCCTACGCGCTCAAGGAGGCGGTTCGCCCGGGAAACAGCATCCGTGGACAGGCGTTTCCCCTTCCCTGCCAGCTGCGGAACCAGGACATTTTCAAGCACTGTGAGGTGTGGGATTAGGTGGTGTTGCTGAAACACAAATCCGATGTGGTCCCGGCGAAACGCAGCTAAGTCCTTCTCGGATGTAGGCGCTGCGGCGCCATCGTACGTGACCGTGCCAGCTGTCGGCGTCTCGAGGGTCCCGATGATATGGAGGAGGGTCGACTTTCCGCTCCCGGATGGCCCGATAATTCCCGTGATGGACCCGGCCGCAAACGTTACAGAGAGGCGATCGAGGACGCCGATATCGTGTCCCCCAGCGGGCGAATAAATCTTGTCAAGACTCGAAACATTTATGGACACACCCATCTCACACCGCCTTCTTCATTTGCGAATCAAACGCTGCGACCACGCCGGCAGCCATACTTTGCGTTGAAAACCGCTGCACAACCGATGCTCTTCCGGCAGCAGCAAGCGTAGCACCGTTGCCATTCAGAACATCTATCAATACGCGTTCGTAGTCACCATCGAGAGACTGATCGAAGAGCGCAACGCCTCCGGTTTCGATGGCAAGCTCTGGGAAAGCGCCATGTTTTGGTGCCACAACAGGAACGCCGCAGGCAAGCGCCTCGATGACATATAAGCCAAACGATTCACCGTACAGCGCTGGCACACTGAGGACATCCATCGTCTGAAGCAGACGTACTTTTTCGTCCATCGTGACATTGTCATGAAACGAAACCGCACCCGCACACCCCGCGTCACGCAAGCGCTGCTGGATAGCGGCGACATAGGACTCATCGGCCGCGGTCTTGGTGCCAACGACTACCAAACTGGCATCTGGGAGAGACTTTTTGCACGCGATAAAGGCATCCACCAACAAGTGCAAGCCTTTGCCGTAGCACTGCCGCGCCAGGTAGCCGAACACATGCCCTTGTGTGCGCGGAACCGGTTTGTAAACATCTGTGTCGGTGCCATTGTGGACAACGTGGACGTGCCCCGGGTCAAGCTGAGCCCGCTCAATCATGACATCACCGTATGTCTTACTGACCGCGATAAAGCCATCCACGAACTTGGAACGCTTTACGACTTCCTGCCAGCAGAGGTCACGATGTGAATCCGGAAGGGCATCGAGAAATGTGTCCTCACCGTGCAGCGTGCACCAAACCGCTGCGTTGGTGATGTCCCGTAGTCTGCGTGCGATTCCAACGAGGAGGATGTTCGAAAGGAGCACGACATCGGGGCGTACATCGTCACGAAGCCACGCAGCAAGCCTGTCAAGTTCCTTAACTTGGTGTCCATCCTCGCCCTTGAGCATCGTCAGCGTCATCGGGCCAAGGTCTTTCGCCTGCGTCATCCCGGCGCGCTTCGCGGCACTTGCGAGGGCCTTTGGGGAGTCGAAGAGCTTATCAATCCAGCGGGGTGTTTTCCGGAAAACCGGGACTGCATGCTGGAGATAGACATTAATGCCCCCCATGTAGACGGCACTTGTGTTTTCATCCGCAGTGTCAAGCGTCGGCGGGAGGTAAAGCGGTACAAAGAGCACATCGTGGCCGAGGCGCCGAAGCTCCTTCGCAAGTGCCTGATCGCGGAGACATGTTCCACAATGAAAGCTCCCGGTTCCCGGTGTCAAGACTGCGATGCGCATTTATCGATGTTTCCCTGCCCTTTGTCGTCGTAGGAATAAACACGCTGTTCCTCCCGCTGGTTCCCATGTGGGTCGGAGAAAGAACAACCATTCCACCTTACCGTGCCGCCGCCGGGGATGGAATCAGGATTATAATCAACCGATTCATGAGCATCACCGATAACAGCCGTCTTACCTGGCCAGGGCGTAGCGATCGCCCCATCCAAGCCGATCCATCAATGCTGGTGATCGCCCGATGTGAGCATCACCGCGTTGGACAACCATCCACGACGACGCGCTTGATTCACGGCGATAATCTCTGCGTTTTACAGCGCTTGGTTGCGGAGCGGCCTAAGAGCGTTGCGTGCATCTATATTGATCCACCTTTTGGGATAGGCACCGTTTTCCGGACATCCCATGCAACCGGGACCCGCGACACGACGACCAGTGACCCGATCGCCTATCGGGATCAGTGGAGTGGTGGGATTGAGGGCTACCTGTCGTTTATGCATCCGCGGCTCATTTTGTTGCGTGAGCTTCTGACATCCGATGGCGTGATTTTCGTGCATTGTGACTGGCGGGCGAACGCGCATCTACGCATCCTGATGGGCGAGGTGTTCGGACCGGAAAACTTCCGAAACGAAATTCTCTGGCGCCGTGCTCCAAACCTAGGAAAGCAGGCAGCATCGAATCAGCTTGGCCGCACCTTCGAAAGTATCCTTCTCTTTAGTCGCAACCCGGGCAAAGCACTGCGCGGAGGGCATCCGGAAATTACCACGCCTTATCCACTAACAAGGGCTGGGCATCCAAAGGGGTGTTTCTTCGATGAGCTGCGTGCTTGCTGGTACACGACGGCGCCGCGTGGCGACTACACGGATGACAGCATTGCGCGTCTCGAGGCGGATGGACGTATACACCGCTCGGCGAGTGGCACGGTTTATATCAAGTACTTTCTGGAGCAGGCTGCGGATGGCTGCTGGGTCAAGCGGCAACGGGTGGACACGCTTTGGGATGACTCTGCGGTGCGACCGCTTCGTCATCGGCCAAAGTCGGAGGACATGGGTTACGATACCCAGAAGCCTGAAGGCTTGCTTGAGCGCATTGTCAGCTGGGCGACGCTCCCGGGCGATACCGTTCTGGATGCCTTTAACGGCTCGGGGACGACGATAACCGTTGCCAGTAAGCTGGGGAGAAATGCTATTGGCATTGATGTCGGGGATGCATCGATTTCGATCACCCGCCGCCGCCTCCGCGAGATTCCAAATGTTGAATTCACCATCGATGCGTTGCATCAAGTTCCCGAAAAGGCTTGTAACTCAGAGCTCCAGGCGACATTTAAGAGCATCGGCGAAAGCACTGTTCAAGTGGACATTTCGGGCCCAAATGTACAAGATGTCACCGCTTGGGGTGTTGGCTGCGATGTCAACGGCGTGTGGGAGTGTCTGTGGTATTCAGGAATTCTGCGGTCGAGTGAAGTGGCCAAATCTGTTGAGTTAGACATCTCGAGTGACATTGCCCCCGACCGGCTCATCGTCCACGTCGAGACGCAAAAGAATCAAACAAGGCTGTCCGTTACGCCATCACCAGAGATGCCATGATTTGGTGACGACCACGTAGACACCGAGCAGCAAGTTGGTCACAGCGTGCATCACAACACAAGCGCCAACAGACTTTGTCCGTCTGAGCAGCTGATCAGTCAACAATGCGTAGGCCACGGCGGCCAGCCACTCAGGGTGTATGGATGCAAAAGCAGCGGTTACAACACCAGTAGCAATCCATGAATGGTTTCCGGCGATGACTTTACGGAAGTCATCCATGTTGTCGATGTATCGAACCAGAAAGCCACGCCAGAATAGCTCCTCGACAATCGGAACGACCGCCGCGAGTCCAATAAAGCGAGTTGCTATCCAGAGATACCGAAAGGTCCAATCCGGGATTGCCGTAAATGGATTAAAACTGCTCCGGCCTCCGACATGCGGATATGGGATTTTCTCGATGCCAATCCAGAGGGCGATTCCGACGACACCGAAGATAGCACCGGTGATGAGAGCCTTACGCGATGCGGCGAGCTCAGATGTCCAAGCTTTAGCGGTAAGACCAAGTGCAAGCAGCACGATGGCAATCTTAGCGATGTATGCGAATGGATACAGGTTTGCGGGGAGCTTACCTTCTACGACATTCAGGCCGATGAACAAAATCATCGGGGCAACCAGACCACCGGCGGATTTTAGCAGATTCATACCGGGTGATTATTGGCGAGGCAAGGCGTCAACATCAGGCTAGAGCTTCAGAGATTCCATTGGAAACTCTGATCAGATATCCGTGGAGCATGAGTGGGTTTGCGATGTCATCCACGGTCACGGATTCCCCGGAGGCCATCCGTTTGAGGACAGCCCACAGCTGCTCCTCACAAGTCGCAAGGTCGCCCTTGTATTCATCCAGTGAACCCGTGAGCGCGTTGCGATCGAATGGCTCCCCCATCTGAATGTCCATTAATGCTTCTTGGGTCTCAAGTATTCGTGCAAACAATTCGGCTGGCGGTTGCTGATGTCGAAGGTCATGCAGCTGCACGTTGAATGTATGTTTCAGTATGTAGGTCGCACGCGAAAAGACATCGGTTAATCGCTTCGCAGCATCCGAGACGAGCATACTCGCAAGCTCAGCATCCGCCTGGACTTCTGGGCCTGCGGATGCAAAGCGATCTGGGTGGTACTTGAGCGTCAGGCGACGTGCTGCGGCGCGCAGTTCATCTGCGGATGCATCGATTGCCACGCCAAGAATAGTAAAGCAGTCATCCTGCGGACTGGGAAACACTGTATTCACTTGAGAGTAAACGATGTTCCGCAGCCGCAGGAGCGGACGGCGAGTGGGTTTTGAAAGGTGAAACCACCTTCCATCAGGTTCTTGATGTCGAAATCAAGAACGGTGCCTTGCAGATATTTTGCACTCTTGATGTCAATCACGAATGCGACTTCATCCTGTGTATAGGTGACATCGAATTCATCATCGGGTTCGGTCTCCCAATCGATTACATACGAGAGGCCAGAGCAGCCTCCGCCCCGAACACCAAGGCGGAGGAACTGTCCCTGCTTCCCAAGGCGTTCTTTTTGGCGGAGGACTTGTTTGATGGCACGTTCCGTCAGAACGACGGGTGCATCTGCAATGGCGGCTTCCATGGCTACGCGGTGATGCCGTTCTTTTGGCGGTAGTCGGCGATAGCAGCCTTGATAGCATCTTCAGCGAGAACCGAGCAGTGGATTTTGACAGGAGGGAGGGCAAGCTCTTCCACGATGTCCGTGTTTTGGAGCTGAAGCGCTTCTTCCAGTGTCTTTCCCTTGACGAGTTCAGTCGCGAGGCTGGAGGATGCGATTGCAGAGCCACAGCCAAACGTCTTGAACTTTGCATCTTCAATCACGCCATCAGCGTTGATTTTGAGTTGCAGCTTCATGACATCCCCGCACTCAGGTGCACCAACGATGCCGGTGCCGACGGTTGTGTCGGACTTGTCAAATGAGCCGACGTTGCGTGGATTGTTGTAGTGGTCGAGGACCTTGTCGCTATATGGCATTTTCTATTTTCCTTATGGTTTTGTGTAAATCGATGTGATGAAAAGCAACTAGTGCGGTTGCCACTGAACGGTTGAGAGATCGACGCCTTCGAGGTGCAGCTCCCAGAGCGGGGACATTTCACGCAGGCGCGCAACTTCGGCGATAACCTTTTCGGTTACCCATTCGACTTCTTCAGGCTGTGTGAAGCGTCCGAGACCAAAGCGAAGCGAGCTGTGCGCTAGCTCATCCCCGACACCGAGTGCCTTGAGAACATAGGATGGCTCGAGGGATGCGCTTGTACAAGCGGAGCCGGATGAGAGTGCTACATCACAGAGGCCCATCAGGAGGCTCTCCCCTTCGACAAAGCCGAATGAGATGTTCAAGAGTCCTGGGAGGCGATGTTCGCGGCTGCCATTCACTTGACACTCAGGTATCTCTTGAAGGAGGCGGGCTTCCATGGCATCACGCAGGACCTGAAGACGCGCGGCATCGGAGGCCATTTCAGCCTGACAGAGCGCGGCAGCTTCGCCAAAACCGACGATACCCGTGACGTTTAGCGTGCCCGAACGGAAGCCGCGCTCATGTCCACCGCCATCGATTTGCGCAGACAAGCGAACACGTGGCGAGCGGCGGCGCACATAGAGAGCACCAATTCCCTTTGGTCCGTACATTTTGTGCGCAGTAAACGATGCCAAGTCGATTCCGAGAGCTTCGACATCGAATGGAATCTTCCCAACAATCTGTGTCGCATCCGTGTGGAAGATGATGCCGCGTTCTTTACAGATGGCGCCGATTTCAGCGATTGGTTGTAGAACACCAATCTCGTTGTTAGCCGCCATCACGGAAATCAGGATTGTCTTGTCCGTGATTGCTGCCTTCAGCTCATCGAGGCAGATCAAACCATTGTCATCAACTTCAAGGTACGTAACGGACTTGCCGGTGGACTCGAGGTGCTTGCATGTATCGAGGACGGCCTTGTGTTCCGTGACGACAGTGATGATGTGATCACCTTTTTCGGCATACATTTCTGCGATGCCCTTGATGGCCAGGTTGTTTGACTCGGTGGCGCCGCTAGTGAACACGATTTCACGTGGGTCGGCACCGATCAGGGATGCGACCTGAGCACGTGCCTTGTCAACAGCCTCTTCAGCAGCCCATCCAAATGGGTGTGACTTGGATGCTGAATTTCCGTAGACATTGCTAAAAAACGGAATGATGGCATCCACGACACGAGGATCGGTCCGTGTGGTTGCATTGTTATCAAGGTAGATGGGCAGAGTTACGCTCATTGGTTTGCTTTCATGGTTTAGAATTCGTTGCCGCCACGGGAGCGAGGCTTAGCATTGTTGAATCGGCATAGCGATCGCCGAGGTGGTTGTAGTCGGTACGCATCACATCGGCCAGCGATGTCTCAGCAAGCAGCCGGGCAAGCTCGCTTTGGATGCGTGCGAGGGGTCCACGGAGGTGGCATTTGGAGGCCTGCGGACATCCGCCACTGGTTTCCCAGCACTGCGCGATTGCAAGAGGACCATCCACGGCTTCGACGACGGCGCGTACTGAAATGTTGATGGGCTCGCGGATGAGGCGATACCCGCCGGTTGGCCCGGCCATTCCATCTACGAGGCCAGCTTTCGCAAGCGTCTGCATCACCTTTGCTAGCATTTCAACTGGGATCTCGTAATACGCTGCGATACGGGCTGGGCCTATGCGCTCACCTTCCGGCTTGGATGCCAGAAATGACAGCGCAAGGAGTGCGTAATCTGCTTTCTTGGTAAAGGTGAACATTGCCCGAATCCTTCGCGAAACCCACCTAAATCACCGACTGGTCGAATCACCGATTGATTTCATCCGTATATTACCCGCTTGGTATTCGTTTTTCATCCGGGAGGTGTTCCTGCTGAGCGAATATTCCGATGATAGAAGTCACGAATTTGGAAGCCTGTTATTTGCACCTAAATTCTGCCCCGTGCTATACTTTGGATGTATCAGACTGTGAGATTGCACCGCCTGCGCCTTTGGGTAGCCTCTGGATGTCAGGTGAGGGTTTCATATGTGTGGTAAGCGGCATTGTGCACTGGCCTTGCGGTTTGAACCGATGGCCCAGAAGAGGGATATGCACGTATGGCAATGACGGCGAAGAAGTCGGTTGTCGACATCCTGTTGGAGAAGCGTCTGATTACTGCTGAGCAAGCAGAGCAGGCCCGTGCCGCAGGTGGTGACGTTCGTAAGTTTTTGACAGACAAAGGTTTCGCTGTCGAAACAGATATATACGCGGCCTGGGCAACATCCGAGGGTCTACCATTCGTCGACCTCAACAAGCACAAGCCGGAGTCGTCTGCGCTTAACGTCGTGCCTCAGGCTGTCGTTGAGAAACACAATGCCATCCCTGTCCGCAAGCAAGAGAATGTTCTTTACGTTGCGATGGTGGATCCACGGAACATCGTCGCCGTTGATGACATCCGTGTCGCATCCAAGCTCAATGTCCGTGCAGTTGCTGCTGCCCCGGGCGATATCGCAGCTGCGATTAAGGCGAACTATGCAGGGTCCGTCTCCGCTGTAACGACAACGGCCGTGTCTAACACGGGAGTGACATCCGGTGGTGGCAAAGGAATGGGAGCGCTAAACCTCGGCTCCCTCCAAGGACTGATGTCAGAGGCATCCGTCGGACGAAATGCCGTTGCTGACGATGATGCATCCGGTGAAGAGGATGCCGACAAGGCCCCTGTTGTCCGCCTCGTCAACGCAATCATCGTTCAGGCGATCGACACTGGCGCATCCGATATCCATATCGAGCCTAACCGCCGAAACGTGCGTGTCCGGTATCGCATCGATGGAGTTCTTCGCGAGATTATGCCGGTCCCCAAAATGCTGCAACCACCTGTGATTGCGCGTTGTAAGATTATGGCCGAAATGAACATCGCTGAGCGGCGTGTTCCTCAGGATGGTCGTATCGCGATTCGGCATACGAACAAAGACTACGACATGCGTGTGTCCTGTCTTCCATCGCTTTACGGCGAAAAAATCGTTATGCGTATTCTTGACAAGTCATCTACGCAGATTGGTCTGGGCCGTCTAGGCTTCCAAAACCATATCCAGGCGACGATTGAATCGCTGGTTTCCCAGCCAAACGGAATGTTCGTTGTTACGGGACCAACCGGTTCTGGCAAGACAACCACGCTGTATTCCATTTTGAATAAGTTAAACGTCGCGGATGTGAACATCGTTACGGTTGAAGACCCGGTTGAGTACGAGCTCACTGGAGTCACGCAGGTTCAGATCAACAAAAAAGCTGGTTTGAACTTTGGAAGCGCACTCCGCTGCTTCCTCCGCCAAGACCCTGACATCATCATGGTCGGAGAAATGCGTGACCTTGAAACCGCTGACATCGCGATTGAATCGGCACTTACGGGCCACTTAGTTCTCTCTACGCTGCACACCAACGATGCACCATCGGCAACTCTCCGTCTTGCGGACATGGGTGTGGAACCCTTCCTTATCTCAGCAACGCTGATTGGAATTCTTGCTCAACGTCTTTGTCGTACCAACTGTTCGAACTGTACGGAAGAATACTCAGAGATTGCAGCAACACTTGCATCGTTCCGCTATGACCAGACAGACCCAAACAAACCGATTACGCTCAAGCGTGGACGTGGCTGTGATGTCTGCGGTGGAACGGGCTTCAAGGGACGCTCTGGTGTTCATGAGCTGATGACGATGAACGATGAGTGTTCAGAGCTCGTTGTTCGCCGTGCGACGATCGTGGATCTGAAGGAGGCAGCAACGCGCAATGGCTATAGAGAAATGCGTGAGGATGGCCTCGATAAGATTCTGATGGGCGCAACGACGCCCAAGGAAGTCGCGCGCGTGGTCTTTACTGCAGGCCACTAAAACCTGTAGTTTCTCTTTTCGGGCCCGCCCAGTGCGGGCCCTTTTCTAGACGGAGGCAAGTAAAGCTATGTCAGTTTCTGGACCCACAGATACACCACAACCCGCACGGATGGAAGGTGGCGGAGGGAGACTCCGCTCACTGGAAGACGCACACATCGATGAGCTTCTCCACCTTGTCCACGACACAAAGGGCTCGTCCGACCTGCATATCGCTGTTGGCTTACCTCCTATATTGCGTGTAGACGGTAAGCTCCTGATGGCACCGTATGAAGCATTTACGCCGCAAACATCACAGAGAATCGTCTATGACATCCTCACCGATGAACAGATTCAAAAGTTCGAATCTTCGTTTGAACTTGACTTCTCATATGCACTAGGACGAACATCCCGTTTCCGCGTAAACGTCTTCCGCGACAAAGGAACGGTTGCTGCTGCATTCCGAACCATCCCTACCAAAATCCCAACCCTTGCCGACCTTAACCTGCCGGCAGTCGTTGAAAAGCTCACCCACGTCACCCGCGGACTGATCCTCGTGACTGGTCCTACCGGATCTGGTAAGTCTACGACGCTTGCGGCGATGGTTAACTCGATCAACCTTGGTCGCTCAGAACACATCATCACGATTGAAGACCCGATTGAGTACCTTCACTCACACAAGATGTCGGTTATCAACCAACGTGAACTTGGGCAGGACACGAAGACCTTCCCGAATGCACTCCGTGCTGCACTCCGTGAAGATCCTGACGTGATTCTGGTTGGTGAGATGCGTGACCTTGAAACGATGCAGATGGCTGTGTCCTCTGCGGAAACGGGCCACCTTGTTTTCGCCACACTCCACACCAACTCTGCGGCAACAACCGTTGACCGTATTGTTGACTCCTTCCCACCAGGTCAGCAAGAGCAGATCCGCCTCCAGCTTTCCAACAACCTGCAGGCCGTTTTGTGTCAACAGCTCCTGCCACGTATTGGTGGCGGACGAGCTTGTGCGCAAGAAATCATGATTGCGACCCCCGCTATCCGGAACCTAATCCGTGAAGCCAAGGCCCACCAGATTACATCCATGATCCAGACATCCGGTGCGCTGGGAATGCAAACCATGGACATGTGTCTCCGTGACCTCGTCGGACGTGGACAGATCACGCGTGACCTTGCCCTCCAACGTGCTATGAACCGGACCGAGCTTGAGAACATGCTTATGCAGTCTGAGCTGACGGCGCAGGCCAATGCCGGTGGTGGCGTACAACGACGCTAGTCGCACGGTTTTTGTGTAACAAGAAAGCCCATAGGTGAACTCCTATGGGCTTTACTTTTACATGGTCACAACCAACACACTAAAAAACCCCTCCAGGCAGCTGCCCGGAGGGGTTTGGTTTGACTAAACGCCAACTAGTCGCGCGCTTTGCCATCCACCTTTGGACGTGCGGGCGCATTGCCAACAGCCACCGCGGTCGCATGCACTGTACGCGCAACCTTGGTCAGCTTGTCGTAGTCGATCTTCTGCGCCTCATCACCGACTTGGTGGTAATCCTCATGAACACCATCAAAGTAGAAGATGATTGGAATCCCCTTCTTCGCATAGTTGTAATGGTCTGAGCGATAGTAGAAACGGTTTGGGTCATCCGGAGCATCGTAGCGGAAATCGAAGTTAAGCTTCAGGTAGCTTGCATTAACACTGTCCGACACCTTACCAAGCTCCGTGCTGAGCATCCGGGAACCGATCACATAGATGCCATTTGGCCCTGACAGATCAGCATTGCGACGATCCTGATCACCCGCTTTCTTGGAGCGGCCAATCATGTCGATGTTCAGCTGAGTAACGATACTGTCGATTGGGACCGTCGGGTGATCCGCAAAGAACTCGGAGCCCCAGAGGCCCTTTTCCTCGCCGCAGTGCCATACAAAGATCAGCGAACGCTTTGGCTTAGGGCCCTTTGCAAATGCCTCAGCAATCTGCAGAACACCCGTAGTGCCCGAGCCATCGTCATCCGCGCCATTGAAGATACGGTCTGTACCTTCAGGGGCATTGTTGCGTACACCAACGTGGTCGTAGTGTGCACCGATTGCAACGTATTCCGACTTCAGCTTAGGATCGGTTCCTTCGATAATCCCAATCACGTTCTGTGTGCGCTGGCGGGTAATATCACGGGTAACGGTGAACTGGGCAACCTTAGCAGGTGCAAATGCCTTGCCCTTGGATGCTTTGCTGTCCGTGGCCGTCGGAAGGTCCATGCCTTCGGCATTTACCAAAGCAGCGCTAACGGCCGGGCTTATGGCAATGGTAGGAACTGCAGGAACGACTTCCGCTGGGTCCTGGATACGGCCAAAGTTCGCTCGGCCATTTGACTGCTCAAACTGGCGGACTTTCTGCTTCCAGGCTGTATCATCGCCAGCTGTCAGAATCACGATGCCAACCGCACCAAGCTTTTGCGCAACGGCGGCCGGAGGTAGGAAATCGACCCCGGATTTACCATCCTTCCACGGCATATCAGGCGGCATTGCGGTGGAGACAACGAGGACTTTACCCTTGACATCTAGTCCTTCGTACGGATCCACACCCTTGGACTTCCACTGCCAGCCATGCCCGACGTAAACCATCATCCCCTTGGCATCACCGCGGTTGAATGTCCCAGCACTGGTTTGCGCTGCAACAAAGTCCTCGGTGTACTTGAGAACACGGCCATCCACGGATGCCATCGTTTTCTCTTTGTCCAAGCGTGCGCGTGTCAGGAAGATGTCCTGGAAGTAAGTTCCTTTGTCGCCGCCTGGCTTGACACCAAACTTCTTCATGTTGAAGGCAAGGAACTCTGCTGCTGCATCGAGGCCCGGGCTTGGCGTGTCACGCCCCTGAAGCGCATCGCTGGCGATGAACATCAGGTAGTCGCGGGCAGCATCAGGAGTGATGACTGTATCTGCAGCCTTACGATACGCATTCGCAGCTGCCGCAGTTTTTGAAGCAGGTGCTTTCGGCTTCGGCGGTGCACCCGCAGCAGGCAGCAGGAGTGACAGTGAAAGAGCAAGAGGAATTATTGTCATCATTTATATCTCAGAGAAAAAGAATTTATTGAATGGAATCGGACGGTACTCATAGGCTGGAGGGTCAACAAGTGTCATCTTGTAACCAAGGCCAGCAAGAAAGGTTGCGACACGCGCATGGAGCTCAGGCGAGTGCAGCTCTACGGAGATGTGCGGATGGAGGCGTTCAAGGGTGCCACGCATGCCTTCAAGAACATCCATTTCCCCGCCATCTACATCAATCTTCACGACATCGACACGCGAAAGCCCAGCTTTAGCAGCGTAGTCATCAAACGTGATGCCGGGAAAGTCTACGGTGTTTGGCCCGATGGCAAATTCCGTAACAATGGTCAGGCGTGAAAGTCCAGCTGCAGCGTTTAAGTCGTAGGCCTGTTGCATGTATTCGCGGCGGTCGCTGGGTTCGAATGCGATGATATGGCCGGTCGTGCCCGCCTCACGTGCCATAAGCAGCGTGAAGTAACCTTCGGCGGCCCCGATATCCACGCAGACCGCCCCTGGCTTAATCGCCTTGATGAGCCAATCCATTTGCGCAACTTCGTAGATTCCACGCCATGTCTGGGTATCGCGGACAAAGTCGAAGTAGGCAACCATCCCCTTCATGGGCCCGCCAAAAAACTTGGCTTTGCGCATCCCTTTACCGAACAGGATGCCTTTAATGGTCTTTGCGATGGACGGCATAAACACTACCCCAACACGGTGGTACGGCACTGACTGAAGCCAGCCGTATCAACATATTTGACACGCAAACCGTAGGCTATTGCATCATGTAGCCGGGAAAAGTACCAGTCCCACTCATGGTCACCCGACCGGGACACGTAATCGTGTGCATCTACAAACAACGCGGGATATGCCGCTGATAAACTTAGTGGGAACGCCTATTGTTCAAAGGTCGTATTTCAAGAAATGGAGGCTGCTATGGAAAAATGTAAAGCATGTGGTGGGAGCATCCCGGAGAGTGCCCGCTTCTGCGCGCTATGTGGTAAAGCCATTTCCGTTGCAACCAGTAGCCCGGCTTTTGGTAAGCTCGCATCCCCTTCGACCCCGCCCGGAACTTCCAATCCAGCCGAAGCACCCGCTGTCCCGACCCAGGATCCCAAAAAGTGGATTATTGGAGGCATTGCTGCGATTGGCTTACTCGGACTGGGCGCTTTTCTTGCAAAGACCGCTGGACTTTTGGGATCACAGCCAACATCGACCAAGAGCACCGCGATTCTTGCACCTCCCCAGACGCAAACCGCGACCGCACCTGTTCTACAGGCGCCTACCACCAGCGCACCGGAAGCTCCTGTCTTAACGCCACCTGGTCAGACTGGCATCCCGATGCCCGAGGATGTCGTCGCGTACCTCCGCTGGCTAAAGCAGTACCACGCTGACCTCCGGCAGCTATCATCTTCGCTTGAAGGTGTCGCGATGCAGATCATCCCAACGATGACGGTAAATGGCTATAACCAGCTCTTCAATGAGGAAGAAAATAAAATCAATGTGCCGGGTCAGGACCAGACGCGGGGACGCTTGCTTGAAGTGACATCCCAACTCAACCAGATGGCCGGGCGCTTTAACGGAGTCCGTCCTCCAGATCCCTGTGCGCCTCTTGCCGGTCAGTATCAGCAGTCGATGAACGTGCATCTTCAACAAATTGCAAAGCTTGCAACATTGTTGGAGAAGATTATGGAAAACCCGGCCGATGCAGCGACCTTGTTACCAGAGCTCACGGCTGAGCAGGGAAGCAAGTCGATGTCTGGTCAGGCCGATGGTGCCGTTAAGGGTGCTGATCAGCAGCTGAATGCCCTGCGGGAACGCTACATCGACATCCCAAGCGATATCAACCGTGGAACCTTCCAAATCGACACCCTCGACAGTGGCCTAAATGCTGGCAAGCTCCTCGGGGGCAAGGGACTTGGGATGTAGGCTCATCCGCAAAATGTGGACTGAACGTAAAAAGCCTCCCGGAATCCGGGAGGCTTTCTCGTAACTTACAAACTAGCTCGTTAGAAGCGATACGCCAAGCGGAGCTGAGAACCGCTGAAGTTCATTCCTTGTGCTTCGTTGATAGATGTGACATCGTATTCGAGTCCCCAGCCATCATTACGCTCATAGCCAACCAACAGCTTTGCACCAAAGCGGCTGCTGGTTCCTCCGCTTTGCAGCGAGTAGAAACCAAGGCCTCCGCCG
>CAIWTR010000340.1 GCA_903915615.1 uncultured Armatimonadota bacterium | reverse complement strand
CGGCCAGTTCCAGTCATCCTGTTGGACAAGCTTAGGGAGACGGCCATCGGAGATCAGGTCACTGAATGCTGCCGCGCCTTCCGCGCCGATAATGATGTCCGGTAGGGCCGCAAAGCCCGGTTCGCTGGCTGGGATGGTCACTGGAATCAGGTCCGCGCCCTGGCTTTTGAAGAAGTCCAAAACAGCTTGTTGGCTTTTGTCGGCGCGCTTGAATGCACCCGTGTCAAAGCCGATTTTGAGGCCTTTGATTCCAGATGTTGCATCCCAGCGGAAGCCGGCATTACTAGTCGTTCTGTCCTCCGGATCCAGACCGCAAATCGCGGAAAACACGATAGCAGCATCGTCAATCGAGCGCGTTATCGGGCCAATTTTGTCCATCGTCCAGCTAAGAGCCATCGCTCCCGCGCGGCTAACACGTCCGAATGTTGGTCGAAGCCCGGTGGTTCCGCACGCGGTGCAGGGGCTGGTGATACTTCCGTAGGTCTCGGTGCCAATCGCAAATGGGAGAAGGCATGCGGCGACGGCGGATGCGCTTCCGGCACTGGAGCCGCTGGAGCCCTTCGATGTATCCCAAGGCGTGCGGGTCGTTCCGCCAAACCAGACATCGCCCATCGCAAGCTCGCCCAGCGAGAGCTTCGCGATAAGGATGGCACCGGCATCCCGCAGCTTCCTTACGACGGTTGCATCGGCATCGAACTGCTGGTCACGAAACGGCGGCGCGCCATACGTTGTTGGGATATCGGCGGTGTTGAAGAGGTCCTTAATGCCATACGGGATGCCGTGCAGCGGGCCGCGGTCGATACCTTTTGCCAGTTCTTCATCGGCGACAATGGCCTCGCGGCGTGCGGCGGCGGCGCGCATGTTCACAATGCAAAGCAGGCGGGGACCATAGGTTTCGCAGCGCGTGATGGCGAGTTCGGTCAGGGCAACGGATGTCGTCTTGCCATCCCGGAGCCACTTCGCCAGCTGCCCAACGGTCGCACGGGCAAGCGCCTTGTTGTCCGGGGAGCCCTTTGTGCGGCGATAGGCCTTTGGTTTTACACGGATACCAGCCGCCGGAAGGGGAGCTGCCGCGCTGACCTGGAACTGAAAGGCGGGGGCTTTGCCTTGGGGCTTTGTTGCTGTCCGGACAGCGATGATGTTTTTGCGCGTCCCGGTGAGCTCTTTGATGGCTTGGTTGCGCTCATCTGTGCTGAAGACGCGGGCCGCAACGGTGGCTGCATTTGCGATTTTGTCCGCCGTAATGGTGTCCGGGTCGACTGTTGATGCCAGCTGCTCGGATGCATCGGCGGTTGCAGATGCGGTAATGAGTGCAGTCGATGCGGTCATTCCGACCAAAGACGACAGTGCGTTGCGACGGGAGACTTTTGCCATGGCGGATTCTACCCTCTGGTCTCGGGGATGCGCATCGCATCAGGTTGGTACACTGCCGCATGCGGATTTTGACGTATGTGTACAAAAACCTTGATGGCGACTTTTGTCGACTTCCGGTTCCGGATGCCGGACGCAAGAGTGTTCGGAAGTTCATTTTGATGGAGCGTGCGGATGCCCTTGCCGTCATCATTGGGCCGGATTTTGATGAGTCGGATGGCTATTACCACGCTGTCTTGAAGAAGCTGTTCGTTGATAACTTCGGTGTGTGGGATGTCCGTGGGGGCGGCTGGGTGGATGTGCTGGCAAATGGCAGTGCAGATGGCCCAGATGCACCGACGGTTGTGTTTTACGGGGCGAGTACGGCGTTTGGGCGCTTTGATGAGCGTCTGAACGATGAAGCTATTCTGGGCCGGGTGGCTGCGGAGCTCTATGTAGACCGCGCGGAGGTGAAGGCATGGTAGAGGAAGCGATTTCAACGCCGATGTGGCGCCGGATGTACGCGGCAAGCCTTGCGGAGCGCCGCGGGTGGATGTCGCTTGTTTCGATGACGTGGCTCAAAGATGGCGAGATTGCACTACTTCGTTATCGGAGTGCTAAACAGGGAGAACCACTCGGAGCTGTGACCCGCCTTGGTGATGCGATGGTTTTTACCCCGACAAGCGGTAAACGAGTGACGGTAAACGGGAATGCCGTCCGTGCGTGGGAGCTGACATCCGATATCGATGGCACCCCAGACCTGATTGAGTCTGGGCCTGACACGTGGGCATTTATCAAACGCGGTGAGAGATTTGGAATCCGGGGCTGGAATGTCGATCACGGTAAAGTGCTTGCCCGAGCTGGTCTCCGCTGGGCGCCGCTGCGGCCGCAGCTAAACTTTCTGGCGAAGTGGGTTCCGTACAGCAAACCCCGGATGGTCACGATTATCAATGTGCTTGGCCAGCGGACCCCAACACCGATGCATGGCTATGCAGAGTTTCGTGTTGGTGGGCGGATGTTCCGTTTGGAAGGCACCGGCACACCGGAGATTGGTAAGGTTTTCTTCAACTTCCGGGATACATCGTGCAACACGGTTGCGTATCAGCCCGGCAGGTTTCTGGATGCGCCATTTTCGCCGACGGGCCGTATTCGCCTCGATTTCAACCGGGCGTACAATCCACCCTGTGCGTACACATCACACGCCACGTGTCCGCTGCCACACAAGGAAAATGTCCTTAAAGTCGCCATCCCAGCCGGGGAGCTACGCTTCCCCGGGCACAAGCATTAATTCGAGACGAATATACAAAGTTCTAAGTAACGGAGAGCTAATCCTAGGAGCAATCTATGAGCCAAATCCAGCCTGTCCCAACACCGGGAGATACCTCCTGGTTTACACATGATCGCTTTGGGATGTCTCTGCCGTTGTCTTCGCTTTGAAAGAAAAACAAGTAAGTTACGTTATTAGGTGTGACAGTAGGAGCCGTTTATGAGCAAAATCCAGCCTGACCCAACACCGGGAGATACATCCTGGTTCACACAAGACCGCTTTGGGATGTTTATCCACTGGGGAATCTACTCCATGGGGGCGCGCCACGAGTGGCTGAAAACCCGTGAAGAAATGTCCGATGCGGCGTATGCACCCTACTTTGACTACTTCGATCCTGACCTCTATGACCCGGATGCCTGGGCGGAAGCCGCATCCGATGCCGGGATGAAATACTTTGTCATCACGACCAAGCACCACGATGGCTTCTGCCTCTGGGACTCGGCGCTTACGGACTACAAAGCGACAAACACACCCGCGAAGCGTGATCTGATCCGCCCAATGCTGGATGCTTTCCGCAATCGCGGGATGCGTGCTGGTCTCTACCACTCACTCATCGACTGGCACCACCCTGACTTCACGATTGATCGCCACCATCCACAGCGCAACCACCCCGACCGCGAAGCATTAGATTCTGGACGCGACATGTCCCGCTACCGCGACTACCTCCATGGGCAGGTGGGTGAGCTGCTGAGCGGCTACGGGGATGTTGACATTTTGTGGTGTGACTTCAGCTATCCTCCAGAAAAGGGCCGGGATGCATGGGGGAGCGATGAACTCTACAAACTAATCCGCTCGCTCCGTCCAGACATCATCATGAATGACCGTCTCGATCTGCCAGCTGGATGGGACATCAAAACGCCGGAGCAGTTCCAGCCAAGGCATGGCGTTGAAGTCAATGGCAAGCCCGTCGTCTGGGAAGCCTGCCAGACATTTAGTGGGTCATGGGGCTACCACCGGGATGAAGCCAGCTGGAAATCGACCGAAATGCTGGTCCAAATGCTGGTGGACACCGTCAGCATGGGAGGCAACCTCCTCCTGAATGTCGGACCGACCGGCCGTGGTGAGCTGGATGCCCGCACTATGGAGCGCCTCCGCGGAATCGGCAAGTGGATGCGTTATCACAAAAAGGCCATTTACGGATGTACGGAAGCCCCAGAATCGTTTGGACCTCCGCCAAAGGACTGCCGCTACACGTGGAACCCGGTTACAAAGCGGCTTTACGTGCATCTGTTTGCATGGCCATTTGGACAGGTGTACCTCGATGGCATCGCGCCAGAGCGAGTGGCGTACGCACAGCTGCTAAACGATGCGAGTGAGGTGCTACGTCAGGATATCGAGGCCTGGCAGCATGACTTTAGTGGTGAAAAGCGCGCGTACAACGGCACCGCTCTCCGTCTGCCGGTCCTGAAGCCGGACACCTGTGTACCGGTGATTGAAGTGATGCTAAAGGACTAAATGCCGTGTCCCAAAAGACCAAAAAGTGCTGAATTCTTCGGGAGCGTTCGTGCATTCGTTTTGGAGGGTGTGGCAAACACTTTTACATCACATAGCAAGACAAATACGTTCAACGACGTCATGCTAAATCACTGAATCAAGAACGCCGGGAACCATTACACGGTTTCCATCGTTATGAAAAATGTAAGTTCGTGCGTGGCGGACAACATCTATTGAAAGAAGACATCTCATGATGAAGACTCTTGGGTTGATTACGATGATCGCTGGCTTCGCGGCCGTGATGGCAGTTGCTGCTCCCGGCGGTGGTTTGAAGAAGGGTGAATCAGTTACCCCATTCCATCCTAAGCACCTCGCAGGCCCGCTTGCAGGTTCCACTGACTGCTTTCCATGCACCTTCCAGAACCGCCCACAGGTTCAGGTTTGGGTAAATGGCGACTCGCTCACCAATGTCGCAGGCATTGCTGGCACGCTCAGCTCCGCGATGAAGACCTACAAGGCTAAGGAATTCAAGGGACTGGTTGTCTTCCTGACAACACCTAAGAATGCAAAGGCGATCGAGGCTGCAGTTGCGGAAGCCGCAAAGAAGCCCGAGCTCGCAGGCGTAGGCATGGCCGTTCTCGATGCGAAGGACGATGCAGTAACCGCATACAAAGTGAACACAGCAGCATCCACGAAGAATGTTGTCTATGTCTACAAAAACTGGAAGGTCGCTGAGTCATTTGTAAACCTCGGCGGTGATGCCGCTGGTCAGAAGACACTGGCTGGAGCAATCGCTTCCGTCACCAAGTAACGTAAAACACGTTCACAAATCAGCCAGTCCACGGAACCTTCTGTGGGCTGGTTTTCTATTTCAGGGAATACTCAGCAATGCACAAATTGTTACCCATGTTGATGGCATGCATCGGTTTTCTTCCGCTTAGCGGACCTGTATCCGCTCAAAAGGCAAGAACTGACAAGGAAGTCTCACGTCTTAAACTTCCCAAGTTCATCACATCCCAGAAAACCACGGTTGAACCTTCCACTCTGCGCCGCGGCGCATCCGGAAAACTGCTCATCAGCTTGGCCGTCGAAGACACATTCCACATCTACGACCCAAACCCCGGAGACCCTTTCCTGACGGCAACCAAAGTCACACCCATCAAGGTCCCAGGTGTGGTTTTCGGAAAGCCTGTTTGGCCACTTCCCATTACAGTCAAGGGCGCAAAAGTCCACGAGGGAACCGTCGTCGTGACCATCCCGTTTACCGTCAAACCATCCGCAAAGCCCGGCAAAGCAGCTTTTGGCGCAAAGTTCTATGCCCAGGGCTGCAATGAAACCACGTGCTATCCACCCGCAAGCTTCACCGTAACTGTGCCAGTTTCCATTAAGGATTGACATCGAAGCACTATCGTAAATGCGCGCAAAGCCAATACAATAGTTTATGAACGAACAAACCCCTGAGACGGAAGAGGTTTCTCTCGACCGCTACATCCTCGAGCCAAATGATGAAATCGTTGATGCGCTGATCAACCACTGGTCGTGGATTTTTGAGGATGACATCTCGATCGTCATGATGTCCCGGCTTGGGGACTTCTTTCTTGAGGATGACAATGGCATCATTTATTGGCTCAACACCGGTACGGGTGAGCTAGACCGGATTGCGGCAAGCGATGCTGAATTCCAGCAGCTGCTGCAGACGGAGTCCTTCGATGACTGGTTCCTGACAGACCTCGTGGATGAGTGTCATGCTGCCGGGTTGGTTCCCGGGGATGGCGAAGTCCTTTCCTACAAAATCCTCCCTATCTTCGAAGAAGGTGAGTACACGGTCGAGAACATGCATGTCATTTCGGCAGAAGCACACCTCGAGTATTCTGGTGTTACCGTGCTTGAGCTCGTTGAAGAAGAAGATGATGCCAATCAGGAGTAAGCCCTCCTGACGCACAGTCGACAAATCGCCCTCCTTGGTTCAATGAAGGAGGGCGTTTGTAATTGCAGCCTTGTAGCCACGGCGATAGGCTTGACATAATTCCACCGCCTGTCGACTGTGCTGTTACCCGGAGCCACAATGAAACGCAACGCCGCGTTACGAAATGGAATCATTGGACTTATCGCGACCATTCTCGCGCTGGCATCGTCTGCCAAGGCTGAGGTTCATCAGCTTGCGGCAACCAATGTCGCGATGTTGACCCATGTGCCGGCCCACTTTACGCGTGATGTCCTTCCACTCCTAACGAAAGTCGGCTGTAACCAGGGCGCATGCCATGGTCAGCAAGGGGGCAAGGGTGGCTTTAAGCTCTCCCTCCGCGCTTGGGATGCCTTGTACGACCACGAGCAAATCACAAAAGATGCAAGCGGCAAACGCATAGCAGGCACCTCACCAGCGGAAACCCTCGTCCTTAAAAAAGCCACCGGGCAGTTGAAACACGGCGGCGGAAAAGTCATTGACCCCGCATCCGATGCCTATAAAACCATCGAACAATGGCTAAAGCTCGGTGCTCCGAGTGCCTCTGCAGAAACCGCTGACATCACCCGGCTTGATGTTACTCCATCACAATTCGGTCCACAGGCAGCCGGTATACAGATTCCCCTGACAGTGGTCGCGACGTACGCGGATGGGTACACCCGGGATGTAACCGCTACGGCGCGCTTTCAAGCGATGAACGAAGCGGTTGCCGCCGTGGATGCCGATGGAAATGTCAGTACCCATGGTCCCGGGGATGGCACAATCTTGGTCTCGTACAGCGGTGAAGTCACCACAGTACGCGTTACTGTCCCGTATGCCAAAGCATCCCAGAAAACGGCCGCGACTACGCCTAGCAGTGGCAATCCGATCGACATCGCTGTTCTTGACAAGCTCAATACCCTTGGCCTTGTTGCAAGTCCACGGGCATCCGATGATGATTTCCTCCGGCGCATCTATCTTGACACACTGGCCCTGCTCCCAACGGTCGCCGAAACGCGTTCCTTTCTTGCAGACACAGGAGCAGATAAACGCACCAAGCTAATTGACCAGCTGCTCGCAAGGCGTGAGCACGCTCAATACCGCGCTCTCCGCATGGCCGATCTCCTCCGCGTAAATGGTCAGTTCCTCAGTGAGGAAGGTGCGGACACCTATTCGCGCTGGCTGGAGGAACAGGCGGCAAGCAATGTCCCTTACGACAAAGTTGTACGGGAGCTCCTGACGAGCAAGGGGTCAACCTACCGAACCGGCCCCGCCAATTTCTACCGCGTCGCAAACACCCCGCCAGACCTTGCCGAGACGACTGCGCAAGCATTCCTTGGAACACGTATCGGCTGCGCCAAATGCCATAACCATCCATTTGAGCGCTGGAAACAAACCGACTACTACAGCTTTGCAGCGTTTTTTGCGCGCTTTCAGCATAAATATGGACCGGAGTTTGGCGAAGTCTCCGTGATGGTTCGGCAGAGCGGGGAAGTCACGCATCCAAAGACCGGTAAGCCGATGCCACTGCGGGCACTTGGTGGCGCGAATCTAACCATTCCCGATGACCAGGACCGGCGCGCTGTTCTTGCCGAGTGGCTTACCAGTCCATCCAATCGCCTCTTCGCCGAAGTTGCTGTCAACCGCATTTGGGCTGAGTACTTTGGGGTGGGGATCGTGGATTCCACCGATGACTTCCGCGTTTCGAATCCTCCAAGCAATCCGGTACTCCTCACGGCGCTGACGGATGCATTCATCAAATCAGGCTTCAATGTCCGCGCGGTGGAACGGCTAATACTGACATCGGAGACGTATCAGCGGAGTAGCATCATCCTGCCGGGAAACCGCAGCGATACACGCTACTATGCGCGGGCCTACCCGCGCCGCTTGCCGGCGGAAGCGATGATAGATGCCATCGGCGTCGCAACTGGACGTCCCGAGCGCTTCTACCCGTACCCGGCAGAGTTCCGGGCGACGATGATTCGTGACAGCCGAATCCAGAACTACTTCCTCGAGACCTTTGGCCGTCCAAAACGCGAGGTTGCCTGTACCTGTGAGCGCTCGGATGCG
>CAIWTR010000339.1 GCA_903915615.1 uncultured Armatimonadota bacterium | reverse complement strand
GCTGTTTCAATGTCGCTCGCATCGATGGTTCTAGCCTTCGCCTTACCATTTCCCTGACGTTGTCCCTTTGGCTTGGTTTCAGCCTGAGCAAAACTGCCAGAGATCATAAAGAGCGACAACGCTCCAAGGCAAATCAACTTGTTGTTCATGAGGGGTACTCCATAAATGTCAGATTGCGGGTAGAGACTTGGACGGTTTCGCGACCGTAGAGGTTCATTCTCAGGTAGTTACGCCCGCTCTTAGGAGGCCATGTTCTTCACAAGCAGTCGTATCCAAAGTCCGTGAATGTTCGTAGCGCGCATAAACCAGCGTAGACGGTTGACCTTCATTACGCTAGGGCTGTGTACCAATTCTTCATTGCAACACCTCTGGACTCTGATATCGTTTGCGCAATGCGAGTATCCATCGTCACTGTTGTGATGTCCGTGCTGTTGCCGGCCTTGTGGGGGGCTCTCTCGGTGTTTCTCCTCGAGAGGATCAACGCTTTCGTGGGAAGGCTACGACACTGACGATTGTTGAAACACTCATCATATTGCTGCTTGGCTGTGCCGTCGGGGTTACGGCCGGGATGTTCAGCGTTGGTGGCGGCATTCTTATCACGCCCATTTTAGTGAACATGCTTGGGATGCCACCGATGGTTGCTGTCGGTACCGGGCTCTGTCAGATGATAGGTGTCGCGGTCGCATCGATGATCAAAGCACAGCGAAGTGGTCTGGGTGAGCTGAAACTAGCGGTTGTTATCGCAGTTCCAACATGGATCGGTGTGCAGCTTGGGGTGGGGCTTCTCCAGCATCTCAATACACTTGGTCTTGCTGCATCATTTGTTAACATTGCGTTTATCCTAGTACTTGCCACAGGTGCACTTCTAATGGCGACTGCCCCAGCGGATCCTGGAGCTCTGAGAGGCGTGCTTTCGACATCCAGCCTGGGACCAACCCTTGCGCTAACTACAGTTGAACGCGTAGTGCCATACTTTGTCTTAGTTCCCGCTGCGATTGTGATCGGCGCACTTGGGGGAATTCTTGGTATTGGTGGAGGGTTGTTATGGACTCCACTACTGACGCGAGGGGTCGGGATGCGTGTGAATGCCGCTGCGATGGCATCAACGGGTGTCTTACTGGTGACATCGGTTTCTGGCACAGTCAACTATGCTCTAGCGGGAAATGTTCGTCTTGACATCGCGATGTTGATGTTAATCGGAGCATCCATTTTTGCTCAACTAGGAATCACCATCGGCAAGAAGATCAGTCCTGCCAAGCTGAAGTGGGCGTTCGTGCTAATGGTTATCTGTATGGATTCCTACCTGATTCTAAAGACAATCCTTGACGCTCGTTATATACCGCGATAGTATCCACTCTTGGAAACGTTTGTCTTTCCCCTAAGACAGCCGGTAGGGTTCGCCCTGTAATGTACATCATGTACGCCTGCCGAGGGTAAAGCGGGTACGCTGTAATGTGTGTTCGCCCTCGGACCTGTCTGGGTCGGAGGGCTTTTCGTTTTCTGCGTCTCGGTAACGAGAAGGAAGCTCGAATGGCAAAGAAAACCAAGATCAGTCGGCAGATCTCCAAAAAGCCGGCCTCGGTCAAGAAGGCGATTACCAGTGACCTGGGTGTGACACTGTCCAACAGTGAAGCAGTCATCCTCACGGAGTACCGTGGTCTGACCGTGCCTCAGATGGGCGAGATTCGAACTAAGCTACGTGAACTCGGCGATGGTGACTTCTCGGTAGTGAAGAACACGTTGATGCGTATTGCGCTGAAGGAACAGGGAATCGACGACGAACGTGTCGATATCCTGTTGAACGGCACAACGGCTGCAACGATTGCTTCCTCCGATCCAATTGGAGTTGCAAAGGTTGTCGTGGATTACATCGCTGCAAACCGCAACACCCCGTTGAAAATCAAGGGCGGTGTGGTTGGTGGTCGTTACTTTGGTGCTGAGCAGATTGATGCTCTTGCCAAGGTTCCACCGCGTGATGTTCTCCTTTCACAGATGCTTGGTGCGTTCAACTCACCAATCTCCGGCCTCGTGTACACGCTGCAAGGGGTTATCTCGAATTTTGTTTATACGCTCAAGGCTATCGAAGACAAGAAAGCCGCCGCGTAACTGCATCGTGGTGAGAACACCACATTGAAAGGGTATCAATCATGACCGCTGAAGAACTTATTGGCGCCATTGAGAATATGACTGTCCTCGAGCTCGCAGAGCTCGTAAAGGCACTCCAAGAGAAGTTTGGTGTTAGCGCTGCTGCTCCTGTAGCTGCTGCTGCTCCTGCTGCTGGCGGAGCCGCTGTTGTGGAAGAGAAGACGGCATTCGATGTTGTCCTCAAGTCCGCAGGTGACAAGAAGATCCAGGTTATCAAGGTTGTCCGCGAACTTACGGGTCTCGGCCTCAAGGAAGCTAAGGAAGTTGTTGATGCAGCTCCTAAGACAATCAAAGAGGGCGTTTCCAAGGACGAAGCAGACAAGCTCAAGGGTCTCCTCGAGTCCGAAGGCGCAGTCGTCGAGATCAAGTAGTCTCCGAGACGCATTCAAAAACCCCGCTGGCCTTTCGGTCGGCGGGGTTTTTGTTTTTGTTATGCCAACAGCATCGCTTCAACTTGTAGCAGTCATGTAGCGTGTGCGTTCGGACATGTGGAATCGGATGGCTAACATCTCAGATATGACGGTGCCCCGTCTTGCTTGCCTGATCGCGGTCAGAGGTCACGTTTCCAAGGATGTAGCACCCAAGCTCAAGGGGCTCCTCGAGTACGAAGGCGTAGCTGTCGCGTAACTCTCACCACGATGTATGGGTAATGAACGATGTCCTGAGTGGTCAACGTCTAGTTGTAATATCATCGCAACTTACCGGATGCCTGCTTATAAAGAAAAAGGACGCTGATATCTCAGCGCCCTCGTTGTTTGATCTAGAAGTGTTAGAACGTATCGATGTTCTTGGCTTCCCTGGCATGACGCTCGATGAACGCACGCCTAGGTTCAACCTTCTCACCGAGAAGGACGGTAAAGACGTTGTCCGCCTCTGCAGCCGTTGCGACAGTCACACGCGCAAGCGTTCTGTTCTTAGGATTCATCGTGGTCTCAGAAAGGTCTTCTGGGTTCATTTCACCCAATCCCTTAAACCGAGTGACGTGAACTTCCTTACGCTTCGCTTCCTTGATAATCCGGTCGCGGTCAGCTTCCGTACGTGCGTAGATCTTTTCATCCTTGCCGATACGGACTGCGTACAGCGGTGGCTGCGCAATATAGATGTAGCCGCCATCGATGAGCGGCCGCATATATCGGTAGAAGAAGTTTAGTAGCAGCGTACGGATATGGTCGCCGTCTACGTCAGCATCCGTCATGATGATGACTTTGTGGTAACGCAGCTTGTTGATATCAAAGCGAATCGCATCTTCATCATTTCCGAATGCAATGCCAGCTCCAAGGGCGCTAATAATCATCTTCACAGATTGATTATCGAGAGCCTTATCAATACGTGCCTTCTCGACACAGATGATTTTTCCAAACAGTGGCAAGACTGCCTGTGTGGTACGGTCACGGCCCTGCTTGGCAGAGCCACCAGCCGAGTCACCTTCGACAAGATAGATCTCAGACTTCGCCGGACTTCGTTCAGTACAGTCAGCAAGCTTTCCTGGAAGACTTGAGTTCTCCAAGGCATTTTGACGTTTGACGAGGTCGGAAGCTTTCCGGGCAGCTTCACGCGCCTTTTGTGCAGTAAGTGCCTTATCAAGAATAGACTTGGCAGCAGCTGGATTCTCCTCAAGAAATGTCGTTAGGCCTTCGCCAACGATTGTGTTGACGATACCTTCGACCTCGATGTTAGTCAGGCGCCGTTTGTCCTGCGAGTTAAACATCGGATTTGACAAACGCACAGAAATCACAGCGGTCAAACCCTCACGAACATCATCGCCGCTAAGGTTTGACTCTTTTTCCTTTATGAAGTTGTTCTTACGCGCATATTGGTTGACGACGCGCGTCAGCGCTGTCTTGAAACCTGAGAGGTGCGTACCGCCATCGGGTTGGGGGATGTTGTTCGTAAAACAGTAGATGCTCTCTGAGTAGCTTCTGTTGTACTGGAAGGAGACTTCAACCTGAGTATCGCCTTGATCCTTAAAGAAGTAGACGACCTTTGTACCGATTGGATCCTTGCTCTGATTGAGGTGGATTACATATTCAGCAATTCCACGTTGATGGTGGAAGACTTCGACCTCGCGCTCATTGAGCTCATCGAGGAAAGTAATCTTTACTTCTTTGTTAAGGTAAGAGAGTTCGCGAATACGCCCGAGGAAGAGCTCGGCCCTGTAATCAAGCTGTCCGGTTCCATCGAGAGCAATGGAAAAAATCTCCGGATCAGAAAGCCAGCGCTGCGTGGTACCCGTGTCGCTAGCATCACAGGTGCCAATGATCTTGGTAGGGATGGTTACCACACCACGCTCAAAGCGAACTTGATGTATTTTGCCATCGCGGCGGACGGTAGTCTCAAGCCACAGGGAGAGAGCATTTACACACGATGCGCCGACGCCGTGGAGTCCACCGGATGTCTTGTAGCCACCATCGCCAAACTTACCACCGGCATGAAGCTCGGTCATGACCATTTCAACGCCTGGTTTACCGGTTTGCTTGTTGACATCAACTGGGATGCCTCGCCCGTTATCACTAATCGTAATAGAACGATCGGCATGCAGCGTTACATTGATCTCTGTGCAGTAACCTGCCAGAACTTCATCGATAGAGTTATCAATGATCTCTTTAAAGAGGTGATGCAATCCACCAAGACCGGTGTCGCCAATATACATTCCGGGGCGCTTGCGGACAGCTTCAAGACCTTCGAGCATACTAAGTGCATCTGCGTTGTAGTCATTTTCTACACGCTGAATTGATGGCGTCGCGTATTCAGTATCCAAATCGGAGTCGGTGAAGAGGTCCTGCTGGTCGTCGTTCAATAGAGCATCCTTAATAAGGGGCATGAAACACCCCTGTTAACGACAACAGTATAGCCTGTCAGAGATTGGCATGCCGGTGCGTGCATTCTGATCAGCTGGTGCCAGAAGCTAGGTAATGCATTGCTGCGGAGAGGCACTAACCTATATGTATAGCAAGTGGTCATCTATATAGAAAGGTGTAGAGATGGAAGTTAGTTCAAATCACATATTCTGAAAACAAATCCGGTTTCTCCTTGCATGTCACGTCTCATGGCTGTATTCTTCTCCTTGCGTCCGGTGCCCAAGTGCTTCGGAAGCGGATTGAAGCTTAGTCTTCTAGCAGTTTTTTACATACAAGATAGTGTGCATCCATTGTCAGAATCCACGTTCTTTGAGGATCAATGATGG
>CAIWTR010000338.1 GCA_903915615.1 uncultured Armatimonadota bacterium | reverse complement strand
ATCGAAAACCCGGATGTACTCCACTCCCTTGTAGCAGATCGCCGCGAGGACCAGCTGATTGTTGGTTTTGCCGCAGAGGCTGGCGACCCGGGCCGGGAAGCGATTCGAAAGTGCACATCCAAGGGCTGCGACTTTGTTGTCGGAAACAATATCGCCAATAAGCACGGTGCATTTGGCTCCGAGACAACGCAGCTCGTGCTCTGCAACGCGCAGACTGTCGTGAGCCATTTCGAACCGTTGACAAAGACCATCGCGGCCCAGCAGCTCATGCACCTCTTGGCCAGTGCGTTGCTCGAGCGCCAGACTGCCGTGGGTTAGCTTCGGATTGCGCTTATGTTGTCGATCAGCCGAACGCCACTGAGGCGGGCTGCTCCAAGGACAGCCACGTCGGTCGTCTCAGGCGTAATGTTTTGAAATGTGACCGCATCCCGGACGGCGATGTAGTCAACATCCCAGCCGTGCTCCTCAAGTACAGCAGTGGTCTTCGCTTCGGCTGAGGCTGGTGATGTACCAGCTATAACTTGCCGCAGTGTGTCCTGCAGCCCTTGATTGAGCTGGCTTGCCTGGACTTTCGCATCTGGTGTCAGGTAGCGGTTCCGGCTGCTGAGCGCAAGCCCAGATGCCTCGCGGGTTGTCGGGACCGCCTCAAGGCGAATGGGCATATTAAAGTCGTTGATCAGCTGCTGTATCACGCGCATTTGCTGTAAATCCTTGCAGCCAAAGGCAACTACTGCAGGCTCGACGATCTGAAAGAGCTTTAAACAGACCGTGGCAACGCCATCAAAGTGCCCGGGCCGAAAGTCGCCTTCAAGGCCTTGCGCCATGCTGCCCGCAATCACCTTTGTAGATGCAGACCTTGGATACATTTCATCCACACTTGGCACAAACACGGCATCACAGCCATTTGCAGTCAGGAGTTTGAGGTCGTCCTCCAGTGTGCGGGGATACTTTGCAAAGTCATCCGTTGGGGCAAACTGTGTAGGGTTTACAAAGATACTCACCACCGAGTGGTTGGTGCCAAGCTGTGCGGCATGAAGGCAGGCGATGTGACCATCGTGGAGATTGCCCATGGTCGGTGCAAAGCCAACGGTTCCTGTAAGCGACCGGCGCCATGCGCGCAGCTCTGCGATGGTGTGAAAGATGTTCACGCGTAGCACTCGCTCTCATTTGGGAAGCTCGCATCACGTACGGCGGTCACGTAAGCCGAAATGGCATCTTGGACCGTGTTAGTTCCCGCGGCAAAGTTGCGAGCAAACTTGGGGGGCTTAGCTGTCCAGCCAAGGATGTCATGGAGGACCATCACTTGTCCCTGTACCCGTGGGCCGGCTCCGATCCCGATCACCGGAATCTTGCTCTCACTTGCCAGTATGGCTCCAACAGCGGCTGGCACGCACTCGAGCACGACCATCGCGGCACCTGCATCCGTTACCGCAGCCAGGTCAAGTTTCAACTGTTCGATCGCCGCATCCGAGCGGCCTTGCACACGAAAACCGCCAAATGCATGTACGGACTGCGGTGTCATCCCGATATGACCGACAACGGGAACGCCGCGTTTGACTAAAAACTCAATCGTGGATGCCATCGGGGCACCCCCTTCGAGCTTCACCGCATGCGCACCGGCTTGCATCAGTGTGGCCGCCGCTCGCATCGCATCCTCGACCGATGCCTGGTAACTCCCAAACGGCATATCCCCAAGAATGACCGAGTCGACATTCCCGCGGGCAACACACGCTGTGTGGTACGCGACATCTGCAACGGTGACAGGCAAGGTGTCTTTGTGCCCCTGAATAACCATCCCAAGCGAGTCACCAACGAGCAAAATATCGACGCCAGCCTTCGATGCGTACCCGGCAAACATCGCGTCGTACGCCGTCAGCATCACAAGCCGCTCACCGCGCATCCCCGCGGCAGCCAGCTTCAATAAGGTCTTCATGCTTTTGGGCTTTCTGGAGTTTCCAACCCAAGAGGCCCACCGCCGACAAGCCATGCATCAAAGGCATTCTCATCGTTTACCAAAATGTACTTTGGCTGGATGGCTTCATCTGTCAGCACAAACGCCGCCACGATGACCTTGTCACCCTTGTGGATCAAATGGGCGCCGGCGCCATTGATAATCACATCCCGGCTGCCAGCTGCACCGCGGATGGCGTAGGTCTCTAGCCGGGCTCCATTGGTGATGTCCCAGACGGCGACCTGTTGGCCTTCAACGATGTCGACGAGGTCCATGAGGTCTGGCGGGAGGAGAATACTCCCGATGTAGTCGACATTTGCACCTGTGACAGTTGCGCGGTGGATTTTTGATGAGCAGATGGAACGAAGGGTCATATTGGGAATAAATCTATTTTTTGATTAGGGGAAAGAGACTCAAGAAATGCTTCAAACCAAATCCATAAGGTCTGGCGGTAAGAGGATGCTTCCGATGTAGTCGATGTTGGCATCGGTGACGGTTGCGCGGTGGATTTTAGCTGAGCAGATGGAACGAAGGGTCATAGGGGAGCAATTCTACGGTTGTGGGCTAGCGTGAAGT
>CAIWTR010000337.1 GCA_903915615.1 uncultured Armatimonadota bacterium | reverse complement strand
TTGGCACCAGGATGCCGTCTATTGGCCGATGACGCCGAGTAAAACGGTAACGGTATGGATGGCGATTGACGACACAGATGCTGAAAATGCTTGTATGCGCTTTATTCCACGCTCACATGTGCATGGAACGCTGATGCATACGCCGAGTGTTGCCGCCGAAGACAATGTCCTGAACTTGAAAGTGGCAGACCCGCTGTCATTTGGTGGCAAGCCAGTCGACAACTGCCTGCTTGCGGGAGAGTTCAGCCTTCATTCAGACTTGCTCCTGCATGGCTCTGAGGCAAATGCCAGTGACCGACGACGCTGCGGTATCACGCTACGTTACTGCGCAGCCGATGTCCGTGCGTATCTTGGGTGGCATGAAAAAGGGATGGTTGTTCGCGGCCAGGATGTGGATGGCCACTGGGCGAATCCAGAAAGGCCCGCGCCTTAGTCTAGCCCGATGGCTAGGATGAATGCTTTTCCAGTCTGGGATATGCCTGAAGGAGGCTACCATTTGTTAATCCAACCAGACATCCCTGAATGTAAACCCACAAGACTGAACAAAACACGCAACATTTTCTTAACAGTTTAACTTTCACTTAACATCCGAACAGAACTCAGGACTCAGACTGTCTGTGCAAAGGACAGAGATTATCTGATGGAAGTTGCGACGCTCGTTATTCTTGTTGTTTGTCTTGCGATTGCGCTTGGCTTTGAGTTTGTGAATGGCTTTCACGACACCGCGAATGCGGTAGCAACCGTTATTTACACACGCTCGATGAAACCGACTCATGCTGTGATCTGGTCTGGGTTCGTCAACTTCATGGGTGTTCTGTTTGTGCTGGGAGCGGGCGCAGGCGTCGCGTTCAAGATCGTAGGGCTCCTCCCGACAGACCTTCAGGTAAATGCCCATGGCCCTCTTGGAATCTGGGCGATTCTGTCCATTCTAATTGTCGCTGTGCTTTGGAATCTGGCTACCTGGTACGTCGGACTTCCTGCCAGCAGCTCGCATACGCTTGTTGGCTCTATCGCAGGCGTGGGCCTGACGTGGGCTTATCTTGCCGGCAAGGAATACAACACCGAGAAGCTGTTTGACACCCTCAAGGGATTAGCGCTTGCTCCCCTGCTTGGCTTTGGGCTTGCAGCCACCATCTTTATTGTCCTTAAAGTGCTGTCCAAGCGTCCCGAATTCTTCAAAGAACCTCCCAAGGGTGATACTCCCCCACCGTGGTGGATTCGCTTGATGCTAATCGGCACGTGTACGGGTGTGTCTTGGTTTCATGGTTCAAATGATGGCCAAAAGGGCATCGGTTTGGTGATGCTGATCTTGATCGCTTTGGTCCCCGGTCAATACACGGTCAACCCGGCATTTGATGCTGCAAAGATTGAGAAGACGTTGGTGTTGATCCAAAGTAGCCGTGATGTGTTGGCAAAGCCAGCATTTGAAGGCAACAAAAAGGCTGAAGAAGCTGCAGAGCGGCTTGAGAAAGTGGACCGCATTCTCGAAGAAACTAAGAGCCTCTCCGCACTGCCTCATGCAGAGCAGGAAACGCTTCGTGTTGAGATTCTGAAAGCCGCAAGCGCGATCAAGAAGGCTGCGAAAGATGATGATGCATCCGCCGATGACAAGAAGATTCTCGCGGACACCGAAAAGGGTATTAAGGGTGCTGTCGAGTTTGTTGCCCTCTGGGTGATTGTGGCTGTTGCGCTCGCACTTGGTATCGGCACGATGGTTGGCTGGAAGCGTATTGTCGTAACGGTTGGGGAAAAGATTGGTAAGGCTCACCTCACCTACGCGCAGGGAGCTGCCGCGGAGCTGACGGCGATGATTACAATTGCCACCGCCGACTACATGGCTACCCCGGTCTCGACAACGCACATTTTGTCCAGTGGCATCGCGGGTACGATGGCCGCAAACAGAAGCGGTCTACAAGGCAAAACAGTTCGAAACATCCTCATTGCATGGGTGCTTACGCTACCCGTCACAATACTTCTCTCCGGTTTGTTATTCTGGGCAACCGCAGGGAAATACATCGTCAAGTAAGCTACAAGTACTTACCGTGATCTTGTGAAAGGACAGGCAGAATGCCTGTCCTTTTGCTTTCTCGTTCAGTTACGCTTTGTTAATGGTCTTGGCCATGACGGCACAGACTAAAATTCGGCATACGGATACCGACAAAACCGTCTATTGGCAGCTGTAACTACAAAAGTTCTAGTGAACATACAAATAATTCATGCGAAGGCATGGGATAATAGCGCATCCGTTATGAATACCCAATGCAGGGTTTTACAGAGTACGGATCACCCGGTCATACCAATCACCGGAGTCAATGAAAGGTACATAATTGTCTACTCCTATCCGTTCAAAAAACACTAGCCGAAGTGCGTTTACGCTCATCGAATTGCTAGTTGTCATCGCAATCATCGCTATTCTCGCAGCTATCCTCTTCCCTGTGTTTGCACAGGCACGCGAGCGTGCCCGTGGAATCGCATGTTTGTCCAACATGAAGCAGCTTGGACTTGGTCTCAAGATGTAT
>CAIWTR010000336.1 GCA_903915615.1 uncultured Armatimonadota bacterium | reverse complement strand
GACCGCTGGTCCCAATGGGGAAGGGACGCCGCCACCGAACAGGTACGGACATTACGTTTGTTGCGTGGGGAAACACGCTAGGCTGTAGTCTGAAAGCTGCGGATGCTCTTGCGGTGGCGGGCGTTACAAGTGATGTCATCGACTTGCGTTCGATTTCACCCTGGGATGTCGACATGGTGGTCGAATCCGTCCGCAAGACGGGGCGCCTGATAATCGCACAAGAAGACAATCTGACCGCATCAGTGGCCAGTGAAGTTGCTGCTAGCGTTGCCGAGCGTGCTGGAGTGCCAGTGGTGATTCGTCGCGTCAGTCGCCCGGATACCTATGTCCCATTCCACTTTGAGAATCAATTACAGGTGCTACCAGGGTTCAAGCGGATACTTACCGCAGCTGTGGATGTACTTGGGGGCACGTTGACTTGGCAAGTCAGGGCTCAGCCCGAAGAGGGATTTTCGTACGTTGAAGCGGTTGGTTCAAGCCCATCAGATGAGTCTGTCACCGTTGTCGAATGGAAAGTAAGCGCTGGTGCTAGCCTCAAACCTGGGGATGTGATTGGTGAGATGGAAGCTGATAAGGCTGCATTTGAGCTTGGCTGCCCGCTTGAGGGCACCCTGGTGGAGATCCTTGTCCCTGAGGGCAATATGGTAAAGGTCGGCACTCCACTGCTCAAGGTAGCCACGGCCGGCTTCCGCGTTTCTAAGACGCCGGTGACAATTGAGGATCCAGGTGAACCGATTATCACATTGCCCGTGCACACGTCTGCCATTAATGTGACACGGACCAGTAGAGCATCACACATTGGGCCAGTCGCAGGCATCGCCGGACTTCAAATTGCGCCGGGAAGCCGTGTCGTGACCAACGATGAGATTGCGGCTAACTGTCCTGAGTGGACAGCAGATGAGATCCTAAAGCGCATTGGCATTGAGACCCGCAGGTGGGTCATGGATGATGAAGATGCCTTGACTCTGGTCACAAAAGCCGCCGCGGAGTTGCTTTCAAGTCATGGATTGACTGCAGCGGATTTGACAGCCATTTTCTGTTCATCCGGTACTCCACTGCGTATCACGCCATCGATGGCCTGTATGACGCTTGCTGAGCTAAGTCTTGGACTGGAAACATTGCCAGAAATGCAGGCTCAGGACATTGTTTCCGCGTGCTCAGGGTATTTGTATGGCCTGCAAGCTGCGTGGGACCACTTACATCACAATCCGAACGGCCGTGTTTTGGTTTTGACGACCGAGGTGCTCAGCCGTAGGACCAATCCGTCAGACTATGCGACCGCTCCTATCTTTGGTGATGCTGCGACGGCTACTCTGGTTGTTGGTTCTAGCCGGCAGGATGAAATGCTCACGAGTTTCGAGAGGCCAGAGCTTTCGGCTAAAGGCGATATCGCGGGCATCCTAAGGGTGCCGATGCCAGATGATGGCTTTATCTATCAAAACGGTCCTAAGGTCTATCTGGAAGCTGTTCATCATATGATTGAGCAGCTTGGAAAGGCCTGTGCTGCGAGCGATGTCAATATCCATGACCTTGATTTTGTGGTTGCCCATCAGGCAAATCAGCGGATTCTTAATGCGGTAAGGCAGCGGACCAATCTGCCCGAGGACAAAGTCTTCAGCAACATCCGGCATTACGGTAATACATCTTCGAATTCGATTCCTTTAGCACTTTACGAGCTATTGCCGAAGATGAAGTCAAGTGCTAAAGTCGGTCTCGTCGCCTTCGGAGGTGGTTTTACCTTTGGTGGTACGTTGATGCAGAAGCGGTAGATCCAGTGCATCTTCAGATGGATACGTTGTTGGTGGGTTAACCATAAACGCATCGAGCATCCAAAGTACAATCCTAAGTATGAAGACTTTGATTTCCCGTCGTAACATCGCGTTGTCGGCCGCCGGACTCCTGAGTGCATGTGCTGCGAGTGCGCAGGAAAAGCCAGTCGTATCTACGGATGGCCCTGTCGAGGCGCCGCTTGTCCGCGATTACCCTGCCCCTGGATTCAAGCCGAGCTGGCGTAAGCCGCAGGTCAACCGCCAAATGGCGCAGGACTTTGTCATTTATGCGCACTCTGACATCGAGATGGTCAAGAAGCTACTCGACAAAGAGCCAGGCCTCATCAATGCAACCATCGATTGGGGAGCCGGCGACTGGGAATCTGGGCTTAATGGCGCATCCCATATGGGCCAGCGCGACATCGTGATGCTCCTCCTCGAGCGAGGCGCGCGTCCGGACATTTTCTGCGCCGCGATGTTGGGTCAGCTCGACTTTGTAAAAGCGATGTTGACGCTGCAGCCAAAGCTGATCGATGCCAAGGGTCCGCACGGATTTACATTGCATTTCCATGCGCAGGTCGGCGGGGATGCGAGCAAGCCCGTGCTCGATTACCTCCAGAGCATCCGCAAGCTGGAACTGAGACCGGTTCCATTTTTGAAGAAGCCGTAGAGAATCCCAGTTTGATGGTAGGTTTCGAGGCCTTGATCTGTCCGAACTGGATAATGTTTGCGCGTATGTGTGGAGGTGAAAATGCCCAGCAGTGAACCAGGCAAGCGGAAGCAGCCATTCAAGGTCAAGGCCCTCGAGGACTTGCTCGCGGCGATGCGGCAGGAAGTGGATGCGACATCCACAAAGGCCGATATCGAGATGCTGGTCACCAGCGCAATCGATGCGATGACACCTGAGGTTTCAGCATCTGTCCCGGATGCGCCAGTGTGTTCAGTGGATGCGATTCCCGAGCCGCCTGCCCCGGGTGTGGACTGTGATGTTATCCGCGCTGTGGCGGACCCGGATGCTTTGCTGAATGCGGTGCGGCCATTGGTGGATGCGGCGATTCTCAAGAAGATTGCAGATGCCGATTACGGGAGTGACTCTGAGGAACATTTGGTGGTTCTGAAGAGTATCCGGGATGGCGCTACGCCTCCCGTGCCACTACGGTGGCATCCGGAGGAAGTCTGTGCGCTGACGCGGTGGGGGAATCCTAAGAAGGATGATCGCCGCGGGCATATTGCGCGTCTGTTTGCCTGTGCGATTTTGCTGCGGACAGCCATGGATGGCGAGACAGAAGTCATGGGCCTCACGGACACAATGATTGTCGCGCTGGACAGCGCAGCGGTGCTCGGTGTCGATTTTGTGGATGCGTATGTCCGCTGGGCAGCATCCGGTATTGATAATGTCGATACAGATAATGACTTTATAGGGGCATCCATTGTGCTTGCGCGTGGGCTGGGAGCAACGGTGGTAGATGCCTCTGGTTGTGAGGCGTTGCTTGGGTGGGTTTCATTTCGTCTGGAGACCTGGACGATGATTCACGACATCGCGCCAGGGAACAAGCCGAAGGGGTTGCTGGACTGGACATTTTTCAACCAGCGGCATTCGGTGTGGCATGCGTTGCTGGAGCGTTCGGTCAAGGGGTTTTCTGTATCCGGTGAGCAAGTGATTGGTGACAAGCTTGTGCATTTGTTGAAGAAGGTGCCTGTGTCAGAGTCATCCGAGTAGTGGCGGGTTGCCGCGCTCGCGCACTTACGGATATTTGAATTCTGACGTAAATTCGTCAACACGAACCGATCACCTACTACGCATGCCATTCACGCTTGTTCGGTAGATGCATCGCACTCGTGCCGAGGTCGCCGGATGTTACGCGAACTTCTGATCGCCAATTGGTTCGGCTGGGCTTGGCGGTATCGCCTTGTGGTCACGTGGGTCGACCATCCCCGATGGCGAGTGTAATGAATTCGAAACGCGGATAAGTATGTTGCCATCGTGGACGGTGCCCGCCCTGCCAGCCGCCGAATGTGTGCTGGCTTGCAGTATCTGAAAGCTGACCAGTCCGGCTAGCGGCTCTCCCGCTCAACATTCCACCGCTCGGCGCGCTGAAGGGTTTGTTGATCACTGTTGATTGTAGTTTTCCGATGGCAAAACGGACTTGATACAACGACTCGTAGGGGCAGGCCTCTGTGCCTGCCCGCATGTGATGCGTGGTTGTCACAAAGATCGCTTGCGTTGCAGATGCCAAATTCTCTGAGTAGGGGTGGACCGCCGTGTCCGCCCGCATGTGGTGGCGTGCTTGTTACGAATATCGTTTGCGGTGCAGATACCAAATTCTCTGCGTAGGGGCGGACCGCCGTGTCCGCCCGCGCGTTTCGGAAATTAATGCCTTGGCACCGGAATTGTTGATTCACGCTTGCGCGGTGGATGCCTCGCACTCGTGCCGAGGTCGCCGGATGTTACGCGAAATTCTTATGGCCAATTGGTTCGGCTGGCCTTGGCGGTATCGCCTTGTGGTCACGTGGGTCGACCATCCCCGATGGCAGGTGTAAT
>CAIWTR010000335.1 GCA_903915615.1 uncultured Armatimonadota bacterium | reverse complement strand
AGCATCCGAGGGCCGCCTCGTCACGATCCGTGGAAATGTCTCCCAAGCCGTCAGCAGCGACCTCCCGTATGGCTATAAGTTCTATGTAAACGATGGCTCTGGTGAAATTCAGGTCTTTGTCAGCACGAGCAGCAACCTCGATCTAAGCCAAATGTCTCTGGGTACAGCCGTCAACATCACCGGCTTCAGCGGTCAGTTCGGCACCACGTATGAAGTCCAACCGCGCATCCAAAGAGACCTTAGAGTTCTACGACGCGATCGCGACGACCACTAAACCCTAATCCCGTGACATGCGTGGCAGCAGAATATCCGTCATCATCGAGCAGAGACTGCCACGCAGTGCCGGTAGAAATGTAATCGAATAGATCACACGCAGGGATGCCAGAAACGCAATATTGGCATCGATATACGCAATCGTCGCGGCATCCAAATCGGTAAAGTACGCAGCCCGGAATGCCTCCCAGAGCTCAACACCCTTTTCATTTGGAATCTTGGTTGCGAGCTCACTGATGCCCAATTCAGGGATGCCATAAATGGTCAGTAACAGACCAATATCGAACAAAAAGCTGCCCGTCGAGAGGTCGCCCATGTCGATGATGACCGGTTCGCCATCCCGGATCATGATATTGCTGCTATGGATATCAAAGTGGACACAGGTCCCGGCATCCGGAATTTCCTCGAGCTTACGCAGCAAGAACGCGATGTCATCTGCGGAGAGAAAGAAGTCCATTTCCCGGATGTAGCTGCGGAAGCGCTCCTTGATTTCGGGAAACACACCCGGCGCCGGCTCGACCGAATGGATTGCCTTCGCGACATCCGCCAGCATCCTGCCATGCGTCGCCATATTGTCGATATCCGCACGGATAACAACGCTGAACAGCTCGGCATCCAGCATTTCGTACATCACGCCGGTCTGGCTCCCGCATGCGACGACATCGTAGGAGATGGCCGTCGGAATCCCGAGGACAAATGCAGCCTTGGCATACTCTTTTTCACGCTCGGCAATGGATGCATCGATGCCATCGTTGTAGAGCTTTACCACCGTCTCACGATCGACGCGGTAGCACTTCCCGCAGACACCCGCGGATAGAAATTCTAGGCCATCCATGGAAATCTCACGGGCCAGCGGTTTGATTTCCATCATCTCCGCCATCCCGGTGATCCGAAAAATGTCCATGACATCCCGACTTACATTCACAAGCGCGACGCTTCCACCGGCGCGGCTGAGGTCACGATGCGCTTTCAGAATCTCACGGATACCGATGCTGGAGACAAACGTACAGCTGCGCATATCGAGGATGAGCTGATTGGTAGTAAGTGGCTGCAGTGCTACCTTGAAGTTCGCGATGGTTTCGACATCCAAGCGACCGCTCAGTGTCAGCGTTGTCATTCCATTGATGGTTGCAGCAGTGATGTCCATATTGCTATCCTCTCAGCATGACACCGTTGTCAAAAGCCGTATAAATCGAGTCTGGCTATCGTACACGGTTATTAATGCTTTATCGTAAACAGTTGGCGTGCTAAGATTGCCCGAGGAGTCCCACCGAATGATCATCCCATTGATGCCGATAATTGCCATCCACCAGGAACCTGTCCTGAACAACCAGCAAAAGGTCCAGCTCGCTGAAGATGACAAGCAGGTCTTCCCTGAGCCTCCAGCCGACATCACCAAACGGAACCCTGCCATTCCCGCCGGTAAGCTAACGCTGGCTGAATACACATCGACCACCGTCGGGACGACACGCAAGCTCAACATTTACACGCCGCCAGGCTACACCAAGGATAAAAAGTATCCCGTCCTCTACCTCCTTCACGGAATCGGCGGGGATGAGACAGAGTGGCAGCGGTTTGCCACCGTGGATGTTTTGGCGGACAACCTAATCCAAGCCGGAAAGCTGCGGGATGTCATTATCGTGATGCCAAATGGCCGCGCCCAGAAGAACGACAAGGCTGAGGGAAATGTCTTTGCGGCGGCGCCATCCTTTGCGGTCTTTGAGAAAGACCTGCTCATCGATGTCATCCCATTTATCGAGAAGACCTATTCTGTTCTCCCGGGTCGCGAGAATCGTGCGATCGCCGGCCTCTCGATGGGCGGAGGGCAGACGCTGAACTTTGGCTTTGGAAATGCGGATAAATTTGGCGCGATTGGCGCATTTTCATCCGCTCCGAACACCATGGATGCCGTAAAGCTCATCCCTGACCCGGATGCCACACGGAAGCATCAAACCTACATCTACCTTTCCTGCGGCTCCAAGGACTCTCTCTTTCGTATCAGCCGTAAAACCCACGTGTATCTGGCGGACAAGAAAATCACGCATCACTGGAATGTCGATAGCCACGCGCACGACCCAACCCACTGGCGGAACAACCTCTATTGGTTTCTGCAAGGCGCGTTTAAGCCGGCAGCACCTCGGTAGTCAATTTCATGAGATATGCAGCTCCTCAACATAATGT
>CAIWTR010000334.1 GCA_903915615.1 uncultured Armatimonadota bacterium | reverse complement strand
TTCGCCATCGCCCGCGCCACCATCCCCACATTCCGCGGATCCCGCGGCTCAATCAGGATGATACGTGTGGCAGTCTGCATGGATGTCTGGCTAGCAGTATAGGGTGGATGGGGGTGGGGTCGACGAAAGTATAAAAGTACCTTGCACGTACGATGGTGACACGTTGACACGAGTTCATTGATCACATAAGCTGCCGTATGCCTGATGAGATTGAAAATGCGCCAGCGCGCCACGGTTACCACTCCGAAATGCAAGCTTTTGCATATGATGATGTGAATAAAATCGTTCAAGAGCTTTCGCAATTCGTCCGAGAACCATCTCCAGAACAGGTTCGTGCCTGGAAGGATTCACTTCCACCAATCCAGCAAGAGGCACACGAAATAGTCGAGTTTGAGGGTTCTGCCAAGGCATACACCGCAGTGCTTGAATACGAAATGCCGATGGAACAGCGGCGCGCAGATGTCATCTTTTTACTAAATGGCGCTGTCGTCGTACTTGAACTTAAGGGCGCATTCAATCCAAGCATGGCTGCCATCGATCAAGCATCTGCCTATGCACGAGACCTTCGGAATTATCACGACGTCTGCGCCGACCTTCCTGTGTATGCTGTTGTTGTCCCAACCGCCGCAAAAGGTATTCGAGGCAAGTTTCAAGATGTCTATGTCTGCGGGCCAGATGCTATCGATGAGCTTATTCAGACATTTGATCGTGACCGAGATCGAAGTGTTGATCCCAAGGCATTCCTAAGTGCAGAAGCCTATCGCCCGCTCCCGACACTTGTTCGAGCTGCGCGAGAGTTGTTCGAAACCGGTACGCTTCGTCGCGTTCGTATTGCTAGTGCCCAGACCGACCCAGCCATCAACCTAATTGCCGGTCTCATACGAGATGCAAAAACGAGTGGAAAGCGTAAGCTCATCTTGCTTGCAGGAATTCCTGGCGCTGGCAAAACACTTGTCGGTCTTCAAACAGTCCACAGTTCCTTCATTGATGACCTCGCGGTTCCTCGCGCAGATGGTCGTAAGCCTACTGCTCCAGCCGTTTTTCTTTCAGGCAATGGACCATTGGTGGAAGTTCTTCAATATGAGTTACGCGGTGCTGGGGATGGCAAGACGTTTGTCAGAGGTGTAAAGGACTACGTTAAAAAGTATTCATCTGGGCGTATGGTTCCACCTGAGCATGTCCTTGTATTCGATGAAGCACAACGTGCCTGGGATGCATCGATGGTCGAACAGAAGCACCCTGGGATGGCGGCAAAGTCTGAGCCGGAACACTTTATCGAGTTCGCTGAGCGGATTCCCGATTGGTCTGTCGTTGTAGCGTTGATTGGAAGCGGGCAGGAAATTCACACTGGCGAAGAAGGTGGAACCATTCAATGGCGTCATGCAATTGAACGTTCTACAAACAGCGGTGAATGGGAAATCCATGGTCCATCTCACCTCGCTGTGACGATGGCGAGCGAATCGTCCCCTTACTTTGAGCATTCGGAACTACATCTCGATACAGAGCTTCGTTTCCATATGGCGAAAGAAGTTCATCGCTTTGTCGACAATGTGCTTGAAGGCGAAGATCCTGACTACAACAAGCAGATTTCATCGCGTTTCAGTGATCAATATGCGCTTCGTATAACGCGTGATTTGAACACAGCAAAGTCATACATGATTGAACGATTTGCGAATGAATCAGATGCTCGCTTTGGAATCCTCGCAAGCTCGCGAGACAAGTGCCTACCAATGTTTGGTGTGTTCAACGACTTTCAGGCGACGAAACAAATCAAGATCGGGAAGTGGTTTGGTGATGATGAAAATGCAGAAGGTGGTTACGGTGGTCGGAACCTGCGTCAATGTGTGACGGAATTTCAATGCCAAGGCCTTGAACTGGATGGAGCAATTGTGGCTTGGGGAACTGACTTTGTTTACGAGCAGAGTAGCGTCGATGGTTCTCATCAATGGACCAACCACCGAGCCCGAAAGTATATGAAATCCAAAGGGGATGTTCGTAACCCACTTCAACTACGAAAGAATGCCTACCGAGTCCTTCTAACCCGTGGACGCAATGCAACTGTCATCTTTGTCCCACCCCTACGAGAGCTGGATGCCACGTACGATTTCTTGTTGAAGAGCGGATTTGTGGAGATTACATAAAAAGACGCAATTTTGTAATCGAGATTTCTGAGTTCATGTTGTCACAGATCCTTTGCGTTGATGGATTGCAATAATGACAAGCAAACTACGGAGTGATTCATTCAAATGACCCCACCAACCCACTGGTACCAAACCATCGCCGTCATCCCACAAACCACCACGTCTGTTGCGTACCGGAGGCTTGCGAGGATCTTCCGGGATCGGACCCGACGTTGTGGTCCATTTGACCATGAACTCCAAAAACAAGGGCATGAGACACGGGTCACGGTCAACATCTTTGAACACTTTGCTCTGCTACCGAACAGCTGGGTGTCACGCATCGCTGACGCAGCCGGCATCGATGGAATTAAAGATGTAACCGCTGTGCAGTGGTCATACGAGTTTGAAACCATCCGGGATGAGCGCTGGCCCAAGATGATCCGGGATGTGACCATCCATTACCGGACTCCTGATTCCGATGGCATTATCGTGATCGAAACAAAAGTCCGCCCCGGCGCTCTGGACCTCTCCAAAGACATCACGGGATACACCGGACATCAGGTTTTTGATGCGGTTAAGGGGCCAAAGCAGCTTGTGTATGTCCTCGATGATGCAAGCTTTGGACTCTATGCCGACGACCTGTGTGCCGACGGAAGTCACGTTCTCCGCTGGTCGGACATCATCGGAATTCAGCTGCAAATGTTTGCTGAACTAGGACTTGCCAAGCGGCTCCTCAGTGACTTCATTGAGACATATCGCTCAGTCCTCGCGCGGCTTCCAGTAAGCGGTTTGGTCACGACTAACATCACGGTGACTGCTGACAATACGGCCCCTGCCAGTGTCATCAAGGCAATCGAAGACTACATTTCCTGGACGCGCGTGTTGGTGAATCCCCAAACGGATGCGGCATCTCTTGCATCAATAGGACCGGAATACCTGAGCAACGAGATCAGTTTTGCGGACCGGATGGCGCTCCACATCTCCGATGCTCGCGTCAACTACACCGAAGCCATCTGGCGGCTGGCCTAAGCTGCCTGGTATAGACATCGGATGGAGTTTACGATTCCGATGGCTGCTTTTCGGCGCTGTGTCCTGTCGGTCGCGGGTGAAATCAACAGTGAACTGACCAATGCGTGGAGCCGGGAGCTGCTTGGAGAACTTGCACGGACATCCCCTGAAACACTGCTCACACAGGATGATGTCTGGACGGTTGCGCATCAGGCATTTCCCGATGTCCCCGACTTTGGAACCCCGCTGCGCGACCGCATCGTGGATGTTATGGAGCATCTGGCGGATGTCATTTACAGCGATCCGGATGTCAAACGACACGAAATCTGACCCCTTTGCGACACTGAAAACTGACCCCTTTACGGTTCTCTTAGTTGCCACTTGAGTAACTCCGATTGCACAATCTGGATGGCTTTACGTTCGGCAAAACAAGTCCTGTAGAGCCGAACAGGATGGTGAAAGTTGTTACTGACACCGGGTACTCATTCATAGCCTTCCAAGTGGTGATAAGGGTGTCTGCTTCCTCCAACGAAACAATTCCTTGGTGAATCGCACTGACTAAAACATCTTGTGTCGAGATGCAGCTGACTCCGCGTCGCTGAGCCTCCCGGATTCCCTTTTTGTCCGTGATAATCAACTTACTACCCGTATCTGATGCATACAACAGAGAACTGACTTCGCCAGGTCCTAGTGGTGATGATTCAGTCAGGTGTGCAAACTCCGCGATAATCTTGAGATTGCTTAGTGAAACTTCACGTAACCTTCTTGCCTCGATAAGGGCGAGAAGCTGTTCTCGCTGATGAAAGAGAATCACCTCATGAATCACTTGCTCGGTACATACAAGGGATGGGTACAGAGCCTCCAGGATGTCGAAGCGATTGACTTTCAGAAAGGAAATGAGTGGAGAGGCTTCAATGACGACATCGCTCGGCGTTGAATAATCACCCACTGCCTTATTCGTCCTTGGTCCGCATCACAAGTCCAAGGAGGTGGTCTGGATCTTGACCCGCAAGCGCACAGACCGATACAAAGCGGCCCCTAGAAATCTTGTCCCGCCTAAATGCCTCCACAGCGAGTGCCATCAGCTGACGCTCAAGATAAGGCTGCGATTCCATGTCATCTGTGTCAAACAGGTTGAGTGCCTTCATAAAAGCACGTCCATCTTCCTTCACGGATAGCAGGCGGTCAAGAGCAGGTTTTTTGATGAAATCAAGGTCCTTGAGACGGATTGCGGTCATCTCGTAACTAACGCGAAAAGCGTGCGCTAGAAATGCTACATCGTAGGTACTGATATGCTGAGCGCTCGCATCGTGGCGAACCTCAACGTGGATCACATCATCTGTGAAGATGTCGTAGGTCCAGGACGATGTGCGCGACGTCCCACCCTTTCGCATGCGCTCCAAGGCATCTGTTACACCAGCTGCGGGTAAGAGAAACTCACTGGCAAATGAATTCGCTCGCTTCTCCGTGAGTGTACGCATGTTTTCTATCGTGGATGGTTCTGCTCCTTTGGAACGGTCAAGCAGAGCATGCGCATACTCATGGGCATACGAAAAGCGGCGCCTGGCCCGATGGTGGGCTTGGTTGACGAAAATCGCCAAGCCATACCGCGCATGAGACACGAAGAGTCCTGAAGTCTGTTCTGGAAGTGGTACGGCAGCAATCCAAATGCCCTGCGAGCCAATCACCTCTGCAACATCGGAGATTGCACTATTTCCGAGACCAAGGCGACTGCGCTCAAGCATCGCGACTTCTTTGCCCTGCATGATGGCCGTGTCAAAGTCGCTAGGAGCGGTGCACTCGTACATCATCGGTTTTATTCGGGGTGCGCCGCCAAGGAATTCCTCAATGCGTACAGCTTCTTTCAGGCGTTCTAATGCAGTGGCGATTTGACCGTCAGCGGAGGGGGAGACATTCGAAGCGATTCGCCCCAAAATTGTAAATGGATCTTGCTGTAGTGGTGCCGATGTCACAAGCTCGCTCATGTCACGACGGTACAATTTTGCAAGGGATGCTAGCTCGGTGCTGGTCACTTTCCGAACACCGCTTTCCATTTTCTGCAGGATGGTTCGTTCAAGACCAAGTTCCAAAGCAGCCATTTCTTGGGTCATGCGTACATTTTCTCTAGCCTGTCTGAGGCGTTGACCTAGTAACTCCTTTGTTAATGTCATTGTTTTTCTCCCGTTTGGTTGAATCTATCAATCCTATTAAGTATAGCAAAAATCGCACAAGTATGTCAAAAATGGAATAGTTGTTGTTGTTTCAGAAGGTTTGGATTCGAGTTAAACTCGAAGATGATCATCCGACAAGCGACACGAATTCTGACCCCTCTGTCGCCATCGATGTACGAGCTGTTTCGCTGCGAGATAGGTCGGCATGACGGACGAATTACACGCGCTTGCCGTTCGTGTAATACACTTGCGGGGAGTCGCATGAAGTCTACGCGGATGCGATATTCAAGACAAACCCCGCGGGAGGGCCTGTTTTATGATCAAGCTGTGCTGTACACAACAAATCCTGAAAAAGCTCAAGCTGGACCCGGTGGCCATAAAGGCACAGGAACCAGTCACGACCACATCCGCGCTCGGAGACTGGTACGCAAAATACATCATCAATGAGCGGCAACACGCCATCGTGATGGTAAACGACAGGACTCGGATGTGTCTTGTGACGACCGCCAAAGACATCCAGCACCTTCCCCAGCGCCTCGAAGCCGCACTCGCCGATACGCTTGCATTCATGGAAGTGCCACGTCACGCCATCGAGCAGGACGTTGTCCACTACCGGGATGTTTGCTACACGACAAC
>CAIWTR010000333.1 GCA_903915615.1 uncultured Armatimonadota bacterium | reverse complement strand
GGACGTCCCGAGCGCTTCTACCCGTACCCGGCAGAGTTCCGGGCGACGATGATTCGTGACAGCCGAATCCAGAACTACTTCCTCGAGACCTTTGGCCGTCCAAAACGCGAGGTTGCCTGTACCTGTGAGCGCTCGGATGCGCCCAATCTTTCCCAAGCTCTCCACCTCATCAATAGTGGGTTTGTGCACTACAAAGTGACTGAGTGGAATGGCAAGGTCATGCAACTCATGGAGCAAGCCAAAAAGCTTCCAGAGTATGCACAGGATTCGCAGATTATTGAAGAGCTGTACCTTGGTACGCTCTGTCGTTATCCGACGGCAAGTGAGCAAAGCCGGATGCTAGCGTATATCCGGGAGCAAAAGGACCGTAAAGTGGCCCTTGAGGACTGCCTCTGGGGATTGCTCAATGCCGAAGAATTTGTGTTCAACAAGTAGCGCTGAACTGATAGTCGTAAGGAAGGGATGGGCTGATGTCATACGCATGTTCAGGAAAAGTTAGCCGCAGGGATGCTGTTAAAGTTGGCACGCTCGGAATCCTCGGGATGCACCTCTCGCTCTCAGATGTGCTTGCACTGGAAGCACAGGCTGCAACAACGCATCAGGGAAATAGCGCCAAAGCAAAGTCTGTCATCCTCATTTGGCTGGATGGCGGTCCAAGTCAATACGACACATTTGATCCAAAGCCGAATGCGCCAAGTGGGGTCAAGAGCACCTTCGGCTCGATTCCAACCAATGTCACTGGCACACACATTTGTGAGCTCATGCCCGAGACGGCTAAGCAGCTCCACCGAAGCACTATCGTCCGGACCGTTGCACACGCCGAAGGGGCTCATGAGCGTGCCTGCCACTTGTTGCTGACCGGGTGGACACCCAATCCTGCGATGGTCTATCCGAGCATCGGGTCTGTGATTGGTAAAGAGCTTGGCCCTGTTGGCCCGATGCCGCCTTACATCACGGTTGTCAATGGGTCTTTTGCCTTCAACTACGGTAACTGCGGCTACCTCCCGAATGCCTTCAATCCATTTAGTGTTGGTGGCGACCCAAACGATGCCAACTTCCAGGTTCGAGATATCTCGCTGCCGGGTGGAGTGGACATCGCGCGAATTGACCGCCGCCGGGGGCTTCTTGAAAACATCGATGGCGCCTTCCGCCGCTTCGATGGCACTGCTGAAAAGGCATCGAGGAGTACGTTTTACCAACGCGCTTACGACATGATCTCAAGTCCAAAGGCTAAGGCGGCATTTCAGCTTAAGGATGAAAAACCGGATGTCCGTGACAAGTACGGACGCACCCAGGTTGGGCAAGGCTGTCTTCTTGCGCGTCGCCTCGTGGAAGCGGGTGTCCGCTTTGTAACGGTCAACCACTCGGGCTGGGATACCCACTCTGACAATGACAAGGCATGTAAAGGCTGGCTGGTAACGCCGCTGGATAAAGCCCTCGCGGCGCTGATTTCCGACCTTGCTGACCGTGGACTGCTTGAGTCGACGCTCGTGGTCTGCATGGGTGAGTTTGGCCGCTCGCCGCAAGTGAATGCCCTTGGTGGGCGTGACCACTGGCCGCAAACCGGCTGCGCATTGTTTGCCGGTGCCGGTGTACCCGGTGGGCAGGTGGTCGGCAAGACCGATGAAAAGGGCGCCGAACCAAAAGACCGTCCAGTCAAGCCCGGCGATATCGCGGCGACGCTGTTTGCTAAGCTCGGCATCGATGGAAGTAAAGTCTACGAAACGCCGCAGGGACGCCCAACGCGGATTGTCGATGATGGTGTTCCGGTTCCGGAGCTCGGCTAGTCAGTGCGCATTTTGCGGTTGCTAAAGCTGCTTTCGATAGGGATGCTGGTTACCCATGTCGGCGTTGTTTTTGCTGCGCCGCGGATTACAAGCATCTATCCTGCTGGCGCGATGCGCGGGAAGTCCGTCGAAGTAACCATCCAG
>CAIWTR010000332.1 GCA_903915615.1 uncultured Armatimonadota bacterium | reverse complement strand
TGACATCATCAGCGCTGCTGCCATCATGGTTCCCGTAAGATTTCGCATATACTTCATTCCTAACTATGCCCGCTTCAGGTCCACACAGACCGCCGTGCCTTCGTGGCTACGGGCATATAAACATCCACCTGCGAGTGTCGGATGGCTCCAGCAGGTTCCACTTAGAATCGAACTTCGTGAGCGCTCGGTAAGCTTGAGCGGATCAGCATCGAGGAGAATCAGTTCACCACGCTCGCTTAGAACGATGAGGAGACCATCGGCCATGATCAAACCGCCCTTGCCGATGCCTCTAAGGGCCCACTTCTCCGCACCAGAGCGTGCATCCAAGCAACGTAATGTGTTCTCATCGTTGCCGAAGAGGTGACCGCCGCTGAGAATACAGGTGTTGAAGTGGTTCCGCATCGTGCGGGATTCCCAGAGCTGCTTTGGTGTTCCGCCAGCGAGGCTGACCAATGCGCCACCCTTGCCGTAGTTGGATGCGATAAAGACATCATCCCCGATGAAGATGGGGTCCGCAGCGTTGACATCGTAGGATGTTTGCCATGGGAAGGCCCAGAGCTTGCGCCCAGTCTGCGGGTCAACGCCCACCAACTCCTTGCCGGAGAAGACTGCGAGGATTGTTTTTCCACCGATGGTTGTCTTAACTGGTGTCGCGTAACCGGTTGGTCCTCCGCCGCTGGCCCAGACAATCTTTCCGGTCGCGCGGTCAAGTGCCGCCCCAGTTACCCCGATATTCACATAGACCCGGTTGCCATCCACCAGTGTAGATCCAGAGAATCCCCACGTCGGGATTGGACAGCGCGTTTCTGCTGCGACCGCCCGCTGCCAGACTAGCTTGCCGGTGTCCGCTCCGAGGGCATAAACAACACCTTCGCGGCTGACGGAATAGAGGATGCCACCAACAACACAAGGGGTTGCGCGTGGTCCGCCATAGTCACCGGGTGAGCAAGGGTAGGAATACTTCCAGATGAGCTTGCCGGTTTTTGCATTGAGGGCAGCGATTGTGTCCGTTCCCGCAACATTGCCACTGACAAAGGCACGGCCATCGGCGACTGCGATTGTAGACCAACCCTCGCCAATTTGTGCTGTCCAGAGCTGCTTTGGTTTACCGCTTGGAAACTTCCGGAGGAGTCCCTTTTCAGAGCTCGTGCCGTTGCCGTTTGGTCCACGCCAAACTGGCCAACTCTCAGATGAAGATCCTGGACCTATCATTTTCCACCTGCCTTCACATCGTAGCAAAGCAGCACATCCATGTCGCGGATGTACAGCTTGCCGTTTGAAACGACTGGGTATGGCCAGCTAGGAGCGGTGCTACGCTCCGGCTGCTCAAAGCGTCCAAGCTCCGTGTATTTGGCTGGTGTCGCCTCAACGAGAGCAATGGGACCACGCTCGGACCGACAGATCAGCATGCCATCTGCGAAGGTCACAGAACCCTTGCCAACACTGCGGTCTGTCCACACAACCTTGCCGGTTTTGAACTCCATGCAGGTGAGGTTTGAGTTATCAAAGCCATAAATGTGATCGCCAACGAGGACCATCCCACCGTGGTGATTCTGCATTTCCTTCGTGAAGTAAACCTGCTCCGCGGTCGTGCCGGTAGCCGTCTTCGTTAGCTTTGCAAGCCCACCACCGTTTTGATAAGCAGATGCCGCGAAGACAAAGCCATCCCTGTAAATAGGAGCAGAACAGTTAATTCCCTGGCGGCAGGCTGGGGCATCGTAGTTCCACAGGAACTTTCCAGTTGTGGATTCAACTCCGACAACAGCACCTGCAAGAAACTGAACAATCTGCCGGGATCCGGAAACATCGGCGATGATGGCCGATGAATAAGATGCATCATTACGTCCAGGGACATTTGATACCCAGACCTGCTCACCTGTCTTTTTGTTAAGCGCAACGATGGACTTGGCACCACCCGGTGTGACGATGACATTGTTGCCATCAATCAACGCAGACTCGGAGTAGCCCCATGTCGGGACACGTCCGCCGAATTCCTTGACCAGGTTGCGTCGCCAAACGATAGCACCCGTGGCCGTGTCTTGGCAGATGACATCCCCGGCAACACCGATGGAATACATCCGGTTGCCTTCAACCGTTGGCGTAGAGCGGGAGCCATAACCACCTTGAGCGGCATCGAGTTTGATTGCCTTTGCGATAGGAGTCGCCCAGATATCCTTGCCTGTCTTGGCATCCTTGGCCCAGATGACTTCATCGTCACCGCGGAGGCCTAGACCGTAAATGCGATTTCCGACGATACTTGGCGTAGCGTGAGCATCTCCGCAGCCCTTGGCTGACCAGAGAAGCTTGGGGCCGGTGCTCGGCCAGGATTTCAGGAGACCCGTTTCTTTGGAGATGCCAGTTCGATCCACGCCTCTAAACTGCGGCGAGTCTGTTGGTGCAAGGGATGTGAACCGTGGGGCGGCAAGCGTAGCCGTTACGAGTGCGACAGTCAGCAAAGACATCATCATTTCCTACTCCCTCCAAAAACCATTGTCATTACAAATGCAGTGGAAGGTCATCCCGTTAGGGATGACCTATGACCAACTAGTCTGCGAGGCCGCTGGCCTCGACCTTACCTGCGTAGAAGCCACCTTTGGCTCCGATTGTGTACACCTTGAGCGACTTGCCTGGACCCATAACCGTGAACTGTTGTGTGGTCGTCTTTGTGTCCGTGGCAGGGATTGAGCTTGCGTGGCCATCGACCCATGCAGCATTGAATGTCGTTGAGTGACGCGCCTGAACAAGCTGGACCTGCATGCCTGGATACGGAGATGTCCCTACATTGCCATCGTAGAGCATGATTGTTCCCGTGGTGTTTTGGACAGCTGCGAGCGTGACAGGCGCTGCGCCTGGGAAGAAGCCATTCGTCATCAGACCGCCGTTAACCACGACACTCGTCCAAGGTGGTGTGTTCGCACATGGTGCACCTGTGGTCAGCTGGGTATTGATGGCATCCTTGTCAGATGGGCAGCGGTTGATCTCATTGTTCTTCACATACGGAGAAACAACGCTGTAGAACGTGTCGACGCACTGTCCATTCAGGTTTGCGGAGAATGGAAATGTTTCATCGTAGTCCTGGACATACATCAAGGCTGCAGTCGCATACTGGCGATGGTTGCTGAGACAGGAGGCCTGACGTGCCTTTTCGCGTGCCTGAGCGAACACGGGGAACAGGATCGCTGCAAGGATTGCGATGATGGCGATGACGACTAGGAGTTCAATGAGAGTGAATGCGCGACGAGATGTCATTAATACGGTCTCCTGAGGATAAATTACACCGCCAAACGGCAGAGTTCCTCTGTGTGTGATTCTGCTACATGTCCTGACAGCATTTCCAGTCTATCCGACGACTTGTGAGGGACATCTGTTCATCGGCAGCAGTTAAAGAAAAACAGCCCCTCAGGCGAGGGGCTGTCGGTGATTACAATTTAAACAGCCTTTGCCGTCTTTACCGTCTGGATGATTCGCGCAGAAACCTTGTACGGATCGGCTGCGGAGTTTGGACGGCGGTCTTCAAGCCAGCCCTTCCAACCGCGCTGAACCGTTCCCATTGGGATACGAATCGATGCGCCACGATCGGAGACGCCGTAGGAGAACTTGTTCCATGGAGCGGTTTCATGCTTGCCGGTAAGGCGCTTGTCGTTGTCAGGTCCGTAGACATCGATATGTGCCTGGATGATGTCCTCTGGTGCGAATGCCTGGCAGATGGCATCGTATACATCTTGGCTACCGGCTGTGCGAAGCGCGGTATTTGAGAAGTTTGCGTGCATTCCAGAGCCATTCCAGTCGGTATCGCCAAGAGGCTTGCAGTGCCAGTTGACCCAGTAGCCGTATTCTTCACCGATGCGCTCGAGGAGGTAGCGTGCAATCCATACCTGATCGCCGGCTTCCTTCGCACCCTTGGCAAAGATTTGGAATTCCCACTGACCAGCTGCGACTTCAGCGTTGATACCTTCAACATTGAGGCCGGCTGCAAGGCACTGCTCGAGATGCTCTTCAACCATGTCGCGGCCAAACGCATTGCGTGCACCCACGGAGCAATAGTATTGACCCTGTGGATTTGGGTAGCCATTGGCTGGGAAGCCAAGAGGCTTGTTGGTGTCGGAATCGTAGAGGAAATATTCCTGCTCGAAGCCGAACCAGAAATCGTTGTCATCGTCGTCGATCAGTGCACGGCCGTTGGACGAATGGGCGTTTCCATGGGCATCAAGAACATCGCACATCACGAGGAATGCTGGTGTTCCATATGCGCTGCGGCCTGGATCCGGACAAACAAAAACAGGCCGCAATTGGCAGTCTGATGAGCCGCCTGGCGCCTGTTCGGTCGAGGAACCATCGAAGGACCACATTTCACAGTCCTCCAACTTACCGCTGAAATTATCGACAATCTTCGTCTTGCTACGGAGGCTCTGCATCGGCGTGTAGCCGTCGAGCCAGATGTACTCCAACTTGGCTTTGGACATATTTCTGACACCTTCTTGGGTTTGGCATCCTCGACCGGACCGACGTGCGGCTACCCGAGCCGATGGGTATGCTCGATTTGTGTGAAGCATATCATTTTGCTGCATTATTAAGCCAATCGAAGCGCCCAGTAGATGGTGTCAAAAAGAAACCCCGGGGGCTAGCGATGTGCCAGCGCCCGGGGTTCGAAGCTCGTGATAAGCGGCTTACTTTACGATGGAAGCCTTCTTGATTTTGTCCAGTTCAGGGAAGTTCTTCTCGAGGAATTTGTTACCCTGCTGCGCGATTTCGCCCTGAAGCTGGGTGACCTGCTCGCCATAACCACCATAGAGCTTGTCGACAACATCCATGCCTGCCACAACCTGTCCAAACGGGGAAAATCCCATCTGGTCAAGACGCGCATTGTCTTTGAGGTTGATGAAGAGCTGTGTTGAGCGGCTGTTCGGAGCACTGGATTTGGCGTAGGTAATAAAGCCACGCTTGTTGCTCGACACGACGCTGTCGTCATCGATATTGGCATCGAGCCACTTGGTAGCAAACTTTGGATTTCCATGGATACCAAACTGGACAACAAAGTCTGGAACGACACGGAAGAAAATGACATCCGTGAAGAACCCAGCACGTACCAGATTGTAGAAGCGGTCGGCACCGAGGGGAGACCACTTGCGGGTTACCGCGATCGTGAAATTGCCCTTGGATGTTTCGAACTGAACCTTGAACGATTCCGGCGCTTTTGCGGTGTGCTTGGATGGGTCATCGAGGCCTGGAATGGTCGTAGCCGATGCCGGTGTCTGCGCCTTTGCAGCCGGTTTTGCCTTCGTCTGAGCCATCGCAGGCACCGTAAACATTGAGAGAGCCAGCAGTGCTGTAATTGTGGTGTTTCGCATATATCAGTATAACCTCCCTGAGTGACCCGGTGGATGGCGCAAGGACACACACTTTCCCGGGCTATACTGCATCATCGGTCAAATCGGCCGGTCGAAGGAGACCCGATGATGAAACTCTCCCGCCAACAGGCGATTGCTTCCCTCTTTTCAGCAGCACTGCTCGGCCAGGCCGCGCTTGCATCCACGATGCAGACATCTACAAATTCCCGCTACGGGATGGTCGTTCAGAGCAAGGGTAAAGTCACCCGCATCGACAAAACCGGAAACATCCTCTGGCAATATGACTGCGCGTACAACTCCCATGACATCCGCTTGCTGGCAAATGGCAATGTGCTTGTTACCACCCAGCCAAGTGTGATCGAAGAAATCACCCCTGAAAAGAAGGTTGTCTGGTCCTGGAAGGGGAAAGCGGTTGCCCCACACGATGGCCCGATCGAGATCCACAGCTTTGAGCGTCTGGAGAATGGCAACACCATCATCAGTGAATCCGGAAACAAGCGCATCATCGAAGTTGACCCAAAGGGCACGATCGTTCACTCCATCGCGCTGACCATCGAAAAGCCGGACTGGCACCGCGATACCCGCCGCGTCCGCCGAACAGACAAAGGCACATTCCTAGTTGCGCATGAAGGCATGGGGATGGTCCGCGAGTATGACAAGGCTGGAAAAGTGCTCTGGGAGCACAAGCTAGAGCTCGGCGCAGAGCCAGCTACGCCTGGTGCCAATGGCCATGGCGTGTCCATCTTTAATGTTCTTT
>CAIWTR010000331.1 GCA_903915615.1 uncultured Armatimonadota bacterium | reverse complement strand
GTCAAAGCTCGCAAGAATGTCCACCAAGCTAATCATTGCACCGGACACTCTCCCGGCGCTTGGCTTACGGGCATCCCCAAGATTCGATTGCTGACCTTTAGGCCAGCGAACGAGAAACGGAACACGCGTCCCGCCCTCAAAGAGGCTATACTTCCCACCGCGCAGCGGTCCTGCCGGCTTATGGTCACCGAGTAGCGCAACCGCCTGGTCCTGATAGCCATCATCCACGACCGGACCATTGTCGCTGGTAAACACAACGATTGTATTGTCAGCCAGACCATTCTGATCCAGCGCTTTCAGGATCGCGCCAACCTGTGCATCGAGCTGGAGAATCGCATCCCCGCGCGGCCCCATCCCCGATTTGCCCACAAACCGTTTATGTGGCACGCGCGGCACATGGATATCGTGCGTCCCGACATACAGAAAAAACGGCTTGCGCTTGTTGTTGTTGATGAAGGATGTCGTTTCCCGGATGATGGTGTCGGCGATGTCTTCATCTACCCAGAGGGCTTTCTTCCCGCCTGTCATCCAGCCGATGCGTCCGATGCCATTGACGATGGTCATATCATGGCCATGGGAGTGCTTTTGTTTGAGGAGCTCCGGGTGTTCGCGTCCGGTTGGCCAGTCTCCAATTCGTTGTTTGTAGTCCACCTGAATGGGGTCAGCGGGGTCGAGACCGATGACATCCCCGTTCTTGACCCACACCGTCGGGACGCGGTCGACGGTTGCCGGAATCAGGTAGGTCTCATCAAATCCGAGTGCGTTTGCACCGGGAGCGATATGTTTGTTCCAATCCAGCGGGGATGTGGCATTTCCAAGGCCAAGGTGCCATTTGCCGATGGCGCCCGTCGTGTACCCAGCATCCTTGAAGCGCCGCGGGAGCGTTGGACGTGCAGGATCGATAATCATTGATGCATCGCCGGGCAGCACACCAGTCCCTTGTTTGCGGAATGCGTACTCGCCGGTCATCAACGCATAGCGACTCGGCGTACAGGTCGCCGCAGGCGCATAGGCATTCGTAAAGCGGATGCCTTCGTTCGCAATTCGGTCGATGTTCGGCGTCTTGACCCGGGTCGCGCCATTCGCGCTGATGTCGCCATAACCAACATCATCCGTGAGGATAAAGACCACATTGGGCCTCTCCACCTCCGCCACGCTCTTTAGAAGTCGCCCGGCCGCCGTGGCCCCGGGCATCCCCCAAATGCCAATCGCCGTACCCGCAAAAGCCACTGCCCCGATGAGTCCTGCCAGATGTCGCATCCGACGATTATACGGGTTTCACTTCAGGCTGATGCAGCGAAAGCTAACATTGGATGCACCTGTGTCACGGGCACCTTTTCCACGTCCCGCGACGCGGTAGCGCACACAATAGTCAGTGGAACACAGAAAACTTCCCCCGCGCTGGACGTACTTCGTCAAACCTGGCTCATCCGGGTCAAAGCTCTCCATTGGTCCAAGAGGGTCCAATTGGCCATGCGACTTGTATGTATCCGGTCTGTAGAAATCTGCCGTCCATTGCCAGCAGTTACCCGCCATATCGTAGAGGCCATAGGCATTGGGTGGATAGGCTTGGACTGGGGATGTTCTGGCATAGCCATCCCGGAGCGTGTTTTTGTAAGGAAAGCTGCCATCAAAGAGGTTTGCCAGCGGCTTTTCCGCATCGGATGGTGCCAGATCGCCCCAGACATACGGCTTTTGTTTCAGTCCGCCGCGGGCCGCGAATTCCCATTGCGCCTCTGTAGGCAGCTGTTTTCCAGCCCACTTTGCGTATGAACGGGCATCATCATGGCTCACATGGACCACGGGGTGGTTCATTCGGTAATCAATTGTGGAGCCTGGCCCTTCTGGATGCTGCCAGCTCGCTCCCGGGACATAGGTCCACCACTGTGTGACATCATCGAGGCTAACCTTCGACTTTGGCGGTGTGAAAACAACGGAGCCTAGCTTAAGTTTCTCAGGTGGTATCCCTGGAAAGTCTGCGGGATTCAGTGGTTGCTCAGCAGTCGTCTTGTAGCCTGTCGCTGCGACAAATGCAGCAAATTCTGCATTCGTGACCAGGGTTTTGTCCATCCAAAAGCTGGAGATGGTTACTGTGTGGACCGGGGCTGTGTCCGTAAACAAATCTGTATCGCCACCCATCTCAAAGCTGCCGCCATTGATCAAGACCATGTTTGTATGGTCAGCGGTGACAGTGATAGGGAGCTGTGGTGGCTTGGCTGGCGGTTGACATCCCTGTGTGCCAAGGAGAATCAAAGCGATCGGGATGGCTTGCCAGCCTTGCTTTTTGACCATATCGATGGGGTTTAGTCCGTGAGGTAGTACTCGATGCTTGAGACGACCCGGACGGTCTTGAGGTGTTGGTTTTCCTGATCGCGGTCTTCGACGGAGAAGAGGCCCTGGTCGGCATTTTTGATTTTGCCGAGGCGGGAGCCGCTATCGGTTGCAAACTTCTCTGCGACCTGGCGTCCTTTCTGGGTGGCTTCTTCAATCATCTTAGGCTTGATTTCGTTCAACTTTGTGAACAGATATTGCGGGCGTGAGCCGCCGCCGTTGTCTCCGCTTGAGAGCGTAATTCCAGCCTTGCCTAGGACGGAGAGGTTGTTGAGGGCAGTGCGTACTTTGGCGATGTCGGTTGTGTAAACGGTCACCCCTCGGCTACCGGTGTAGCGGAATTCTGCGCGCTCTCCGCCTCCCCATTGCTGCGCGAGTTTATCGGTGACGTTTGGTGGAGAGACCGAGATCTCGCTGTCAGCAAAGCCTTGTTTTTTGAGAAAGGCGCGAACCGTTTCCGCATTTTTATCCAATGTTGCATAGAACTGTGTGAGGTCATTGGATGCAGCGGAGAAGTTGATTGGCCAGAGGGCGATGTTGGCTTCGACTTCCTTTTCGGAGAGGCCTTTCACGCCTACGGTACGGTCTAGCTCCTTGAAGCGGACGATGGAGTTGCCGAGGGTAGTTCCGAGCCCAATCAGGCCGACGACGATGGCGGCTGCGAGAACAGTGATGTTACGGGATGGGAATTCCATGTGTTTTGTCCCTGCCTGTCAAACGGTGTTAGTGCATTGTACGGGTGTCTCTGGGATTTGATTCCTAGTTACTGGTTGGGTATGCCGAATGGCTTGATGTGGGTCCATCGGGATGGATGGAAATCAGGTCTTTGGCATCCGGGCAGAGGTTTTTGAGAATGGTTTTGAGGCGGATCACTTTCGCGGCAAGGACTGTGTCGGTCTTTATCCTTGCATCGATGTAATCCTTATGCGTGATGCTGAATGCAAAGAGCTCGGCTTTATCTTCTTCAACACCAGTGGTTGCGTAGTGTGTGAGAAACCCTGGGATGTTATCGGTGAGGGCTCCTGTGTTCCGTGTTGTTTGCGCATTCACGCCGCCATTGCCGTAGCGAAAGCTGATCGGGTTTAGCGCGGCCCAGGTGGCGTCGCTGTAAACATCCCCATCATCCGCGTGGTCGATGAGGTGAAAGAACTCGTGGTGCAGCACGTGTTCGGGGTAGCCTGGGGATTTTGCTCCCCGCTGTGTGTCGATGTAGAGCGTGTTGTGTTCCCAGTCGGGAATAGCGGCGCGGAGCTGCCCTGCGTACGCAAGCTTTGTACACAGAACGATGCGGGTACAGCCAGCCTGCTGGAAGAGTGTTGATGGATAGGACTTGAATTCGCGTTGGATGCGGACAGCCGCATCCAGAGAATCATCAAATGGACTTGGCTCACAAGAAATATCGCCAGCACCTACTCGGACGACTACCGGTGCAATCAGCTCAACGCATGGCGGCGTTGTGAGCAGCTGCTGGAGAAGTCCAAGACAGGTGATGGCGATAAACATCACGATTATTTCAGTGGATGCTTAGAACGTTGCGAGGCGCGTGGTTGCATCTCCGAAGCGGTCAAGCTTTACGCCCATCCGGTCCATAAGGCCAAGGTAGAGGCTACAGACCTTGCGGTTCTCATCGCCCTTGTCACGGTAGTTGATGACGCGTCCGGTCTTGAGGGTTCCGCCGAGGCCACCGATGGTTAGCACTGGGAGGTGGTTGTTATCGTGAATGGATCCCGAGTACATGTTGGACAACCAGAGGAGGCAGCAGTTATCGAGAACCGTCCCGGTGCCTTCTGTCATCCCGTCTAGCTTGCCTGCGAGGTAGGCGAGCTGAGTGATGTAGTGGCGTGTGATGCGCTCGTAGCCGGCTGAGTTATCATCGTGGGATGCGATGTGGTGGCCATCATTGACATTAAGGAATGGATAGAACAGTCCAGAGAGGTCACGGCACATCAGCATCGATGCGATGCGCGTTTTGTCGGTCTGGATGGCCAGCGCGACGATGTCACACATCAGCTTCATGTGTTCGCGGAGGTCTTCAGGGAGGCCATCATCCGGGCGCTTCATCGCCACGAGTGGCTTGTTCTTATTTTTGGCGTTGTCCGTGGCCTTCATCATTTCGCCACGCAT